>NZ_JACTUZ010000100.1 GCF_014490445.1 Pseudoroseomonas ludipueritiae
CGCCAGGGCCGTCAGCCGGGCGCGCGGCGCCGCGAAAGGATCGGGCGCGGGGGGCGGCGGAGGCGCGGGGGCGGGCTCGGCATCCGGCACGCCCTCATAGAGCAGCGAGGTGCCGAACCAGGCCATGGCGCCAAAGATCACCGCGCCCAGCACCGGCACCTGCGCCGCCATCAGCGCCAGCAAGCCCGTGCCCACACCCATCAGGATGGCCGCGCGATGCCGACCATGGCCGCCGCGCAGCGCCCGCAGCGCGAGCACGATGCCACCGATGCCCAGCAGCGTGCCCACCATCTGCCGGCCGGAGCCGCCGATGAGGTTGATCAGCAGCGCCGGCGCCAGCGGCAAGGCCAGCATCACCAGCAGCGCGCCGCGCATCTGCCGCAGCCCGCGCCGCAAGGGCACCGGGCCGCTCCAGGGGCCACCGGAGCCCCAGGGGCTGCCGGGCGGGACATCGGGGCGGGTCAATGGAAGAGCCCCATCACGGCCCGCACCAGGGCGAGCATCGACACCAGCCAGAGCGAGCAGCCCAGCAGGGCGAAGCCCGCCACGCGGCGCAGGGCCACCGGCCCGCCGGTCCGCATGCCGGGCAGCGAGGCCAGGAAGTCAGGGGTGGAAAAGGAACGGCGCATGGACTGAGAGATTGCCCCGCGCACCTCTCCGTTCAAGCCATTGTCATGGCCGCCGTTGTGCCGATCTGGCGGTGGCCTCAGCCCCCTGCCGCGCGGCCGGCGAAGAATTCGGCCATGCCGCGCGCGGCGGTCTCGATATGCCGCGCCAGCACCGCCACCGCCGCCTCGGCATCGCCGGCGCGGGCGGCTTCCAGCAGGGCGCGATGGTCGTCCTGCGCCATGCCGCCTCGCCCCCGCGCCGCCAGGAAGAAGCGCAGGTAACGGTCGAAGACCGCCAGTTCCCGGTCCAGCAGCAGCAAGAGGCGCGGGCGCCCGGCACGGGCATATAGTGCCATGTGGAAGCGCCGGTTCAACTGGCCGAGCTGGCCGGCATCCGGTTCCACCTCCATGGCCTCGATCAACGCCCCGGCGCGGGCAAGGTCCTCAGCCGTGAGATGCGGGATGGAGAGGCGCAGCGCCACCTCCTCCAAGCCCTGGCGGATGGCGAAGCTGTCGGCGGCATCGGCGGCCGAGATATCCGTCACCACCGCGCCCTTGTGCGGCACCGCATCCACCAGCGCCTGAGCTTCCAGCCGCCGCAGCGCTTCCCGCACCGGCATGCGGGAGACATCGAGGTCGCGTGCGATGTCGTCCTGCCGCAGCGGCGTGCCGGCGGGAATGCGCCCTTCCAGGATGGCTGCCTTCAAGGTCGCCTCGACATATTCCGTCGCCGTGCGCCAGCGCGGCGGGGCTTCGACCAGCCGGGTCATCTCTCGGGTATCCGCCCGTTGATTGGATCCAATCCTACGATATGCTCCGCTGCCCTGCCAAGCGGATGCCTCGCCATGAATCCTGCCCCCTCCTCTCCTGGCCTGTTGCAGCCGATCGTGGCGGGGGTGCTCTCCTCGGTCGTGGGCTTCGCCAGCACATTCGCGGTGGTGCTGCACGGCTATGCCTCGGTGGGGGCTACGCCAGCCCAGGCGGCGGGCGGGTTGCTGATGCTCTGCCTGGCGCAGGGCCTGCTTTCCATCTGGCTCAGCACCCGCTGGCGGATGCCGGTGACGCTGGCCTGGTCCACCCCCGGCTCCGCCCTGCTGGCGGCCAGCGGCTTGCCAGAAGGCGGCTTCGCGGTGGCCGCCGGCGCCTTCCTGGTAGCGGCGGCGCTGATCGTGGCGGCGGGGCTCTGGAAGCCTTTCGGCCGCGCCGTGGCCGCCATTCCCACCGCCCTCGCCAGCGCCATGCTGGCCGGCATCCTCTTCGAGATCTGCCTCGCACCGGTACGCGCCGCCAGCGCCATGCCGGCCGTGGCGCTGCCGGTGATCCTGGCCTGGGCGCTGGCCTGGCGCTTCGCCCGCCTCTACGCCGTGCCGGTGGCGGTGCTGGCGGCGGCGGCGGTCATGCTGCTGGTCACCACCCTGCCCCCGGGCCTGACGGCCTCGGTGGCCTGGCCGGAATTCATCATGCCGCGCTTCACGCTCACGGCCGCCATCGGGCTAGGGGTGCCGCTCTTCCTGGTCACCATGGCCTCGCAGAACGTGCCGGGGCTGGCGGTCATGCATGCGCATGGCTACCGGCCGGAGCCAGGGCCGATCTTCACCATCACCGGGCTGGCCAGCGCCGTCATCGCCTTCTTCGGCGCGCATGCGGTGAACCTCGCGGCCATCACCGCCGCGCTCTGCGCCGGGCGGGACGCGCATCCGGACCCGGCGAAGCGTTGGGTGGCCTCGGTTTCCGGGGGCGTAGGCTACTGGGTGCTGGGGCTGGGCGCGGGCCTTGCCGCCACCTTCGTGGCCGCCGCGCCGCCGCTGCTGATCCAGACTGTGGCCGGGTTGGCGCTGCTGGCCACCCTGGGCGGCGCCCTGACCACCGCCGCCACCGAGGAGCGCACGCGGCTGCCCGCCATGGCAACCTTCGTCACCACCGCGTCCGGGCTTTCGGTCATGGGGATCGGCGCGGCCTTCTGGGGGCTGCTGGCCGGCGGCGCGCTGATGCTGCTGGACCGGCTGAAGCGCTGATTGTTCAGACTGGGGAGAAAGCGGATGGGCGACCTACGGGGCTCGAACCCGTGACATCCACGACCACAACGTGGCGCTCTACCAACTGAGCTAAGGCCGCCATACGCGAGACCTCGGAGGCCAACTTGCCGCCGAGGCCCGCGAAATAGTCTGGTTACGGCCCGCCGTCAACTGGCCGTTTTCACCTTACCAGGCGATGGCGCCACCGGCGGTGAAGGCCATGATCAGGAAGATGATGAAGAGGATGAGGAAGATACCGAACAGCACCTTGGCCGCCGTGCCCGCGGCGGAGGACACGCCCCGGAAGCCAAGCGCACCGGCGATGATCGAGATCACGAGACAGATCAGGGCCCATTTCAGCATGGCGATGCTCCTCTTGCCCGCGAATGCCGCGGTTCTGCCAAGGGCAACGCGGCGCTAACAGCCAAGGTTCCATGCACGGATCATGAACTGCCCGTAACTTTCAGGTCTCCACTTCGGCGGGGCGGTTTTCCACCATGGCCATCAGCGTCTCCAGCCGGTCGGCCTCGGCGGCGGGCTTGTCGGGACGCAGGCGGGAAATACGGGGGAAGCGCATGGCCACGCCCGATTTATGGCGCCCCGAAAGCTGCGCGGCGTCGAAGACGATCTCCATCACCAGTTCCTTCTCCACCTCCCGCACCGGGCCGAAGCGGCCGGTGGTGTGGTTGCGGATCCAGCGGTCCAGCCAGACCAGTTCCTGGTCCGTGTAGCCGGAATAGGCCTTGCCGACGGGCACCAGCTCCTGCCCCCCTGCCCCATCCTCCCGCCAGAGGCCAAAGGTGTAGTCGGAATAGGTGCTGCTGCGCTTGCCATGGCCGCGCTGGGCATACATCAGCACGGCATCCACGCTCAGCGGCGCGCGCTTCCATTTCCACCACAGGCCCTTGGGGCGGCCGGCGACATAAGGCGCGTCGCCGCGCTTCAGCATCAGCCCCTCGATCCCCGCCGCGCGGGCACCGTCGCGCAGCGCCGAAAGCTGGTCCAGCGAGACGAAGGCCACCTGCGGCGAAAGGTCCATCCGCGCCGGATGCGTGCGAGCGAACCAGGCCTCCAGCCGGTCCCGCCGCGTGTCGAAGGGCAGCGGGCGCAGGTCCTCCCCATTCTCGAACAGGATGTCGTAGAGGCGCAGGCCGGCCGGGTATTCCTTCAGCATCTTCGGGCCGACCACCTTGCGGTTCAGCCGCTGCTGCAAATCGGCGAAGGGCGCGACCTCGCCGTCCCGCATCACCAGCAGCTCGCCATCCAGCACGGCGTGGAAGTCCAGCGCCTCCATGATCTCGGGGAAGGCGGCGGAATAATCCTCGCCGGTGCGGGACCAAAGCCGCGCCCCGCCCGGCCCGGCCGAGACCTGCACCCGCACCCCGTCCCATTTCCATTCGGCGCGGTAGGCCGTGTGGTCCAGCGCGGCGATATCCGGCGCCTCCAGCGGCTGCGCCAGCATGGGTGGGCGGAAGACCGGCACATCCTTCGGGTCCGGGCGCGGGGCGCGGTCCTCCAGCCAGGCAAACAGCGGCAGATAGGGCACGGGGATGCCGTGCCAGACTTCCTCGATCTCCTCGACCGGCTTGCCGGACCAATCCGCCAGCGCCTGCCGCGCCAGCCGCGCCGAGGCACCGACGCGCAACCCACCCGTCACCAGCTTGATCAGCGCCAGCCGCCCGCCGGAATCCAGCACATCCAGCCAATCCGCGACGATGCCGGGAATATCGGCCTTGTTGGCCAGTTCCAGGGTTTCCACCACCTCGGACAGGTCCGGCGGTGGGCGGTTGGGCTTCGGCTTGGGCTCGGGCCAGATCAGCGCCACCGTCTCGGCCAGGTCGCCGACATAGTCGTGGCTCAGCGCCAGCAGCACCGGGTCCGTGCGCCCGGCCGCCAGATCGCGGATCAACGACGGCTTCGCCAGCGTGAAGGACAATTCCCCCGCGATGGCCGCCAGCCCCACGCCTCGGTCCGGGTCCGGCTGCGTGGCGAACCAGCGGCGCAGCAGGGCCAGCTTCGCATTGCGGCCAGGGGTGAAGATCAGCCGCTCCAGCAGGTCGGCGAAGGCGGGGACGCTCATGCGCTTTCCTCCTCCGCCGGCGCCTCGGCCTCGCCCTCGTCTTCCTCGCGGCCCAGCAGATGCAGGGCGCGGCCGCGGATGCCGCGGCCTTCCAGCGCGTGGATCAGCGCATCCTCCCGCCCATGCGTCACCCAGACCTCGGGCGCGCCGACCTCGGCGATGGTCTCCAGCAGGTCCGGCCAATCGGCATGGTCGCTGACCACCAGGGGCAGTTCCACGCCGCGCGCCTTGGCCCGCTGCCGCACCCGCATCCAGCCGGAGGCCAGCGCCGTTACCGGCTCCGCCAGCCGCCGCGCCCAGGGGTTGGATTCGGCGGAAGGCGGCGCCAGCACGATCTCCCCCGGCAGCACCGTGGCGCCGCGCTTCGCCGGCCGTGGCACCGGCTGCAGCTCGCCCAGGCCGACGCCGAAGCGCTCATACAGCGCGCACATCGAGGCCTGGGCGCCGTGCAGGTAGATGGGCTTCTGGTACCCGGCCGCGCGCAGTTCCGAGATCAGCCGCTGGCACTTCCCCAGCGCGTAGCAGCCGACCAGATGCGCGCGTTCCGGAAACAGCGCCACGCTTTCCAGCAGCCGCCGCATCTCCGCCCGCGCGGGCGGGTGCTGGAAGACAGGAAGGGCAAAAGTGGCCTCGGTGACGAAGACATCGCAGGGCACCGGCTCGAAGGGCGCACAGGTCGGGTCCGCCTGCCGCTTGTAGTCGCCCGAGACGACGATGCGGCTGCCGCGCCATTCCAGCACCACCTGCGCCGAGCCCAGCACATGCCCCGCCGGCACCAGGGTGATGCGCACGCCGTTCTGCTCGATGCTCTCGCCATAGCGCAGCGGCTGCTGCACCCGCCCGGCCCGGCCCTCGCCCAGCCGGGCGGTCATGATGGCGAGGGTTTCCGGCGTGCCGAGCACGGCGTCATGGTCGGGCCGCGCATGGTCGGAATGGCCGTGGCTGATCACCGCCCGGTGCACGCCGGCCTGGGGGTCGATGAAGAAGTCCCCGGGCTCGCAGAACAGCCCCTTGGGCAGCACGCGGATCCAGGTGTCGGGATGGGGGGCGGTGATCTGCACGCTGGCGCTAACGTGGCAGCGGGTGCTGCGGTTGTCAGGCGATCTCCCGCACCAGCTTGGCGCGGATGGCGCGGGCGAAGTCCGCCCGCCCTTCCGCCGTCATGACAAAGGCGCCGGGGCCGCCAATGACCTCGGCGCCGAAGCGCTCCGTCAGCCTCGGCGCGCCGCCCAGGATCGCCAGGGCATTCACCGTGATGCCCGCCGCCACCGCATCGTCCCGCGCCACCGCCGCGGGGCGGATGCCGCGCATATCCGGCGCATCGCCGGAGACATCGATGACGCGACGCTCCGCCCGGAAAGGCGCGGCGGCGATCAGCCGGGCCGCATGGTCGATGGCATCCCCAATGGCATTCCAGCTTTGCCAGGAGCGTGGCGCGGCGCGAAAGGCCTCGGCCGCCGCCCCGGCGCTGGCGGTGTCGGCCACGCGGTGCCAGTCCACCACCGTCGCCGCACCGCCCGGCGCGCCCCATTCCACCATGGCGATGCCGATGGCGCCCAGCGGCCCGCTACCGATGGCGGCCAGCACGGATGGCTGTGTCACGGCCTCCGCGCAGCCTTCCCTTTGCAGCCGGAATTCCTCCTCGCTGATGCTGCCGGAAGCATCGATGGCCAGCACCAGCAGCAGGTCCACCTCGCGCACCGGGGGTCCAGCGGCACGCGCCGGGGCGGCGGCCAGCATTGCGGGCAAGGCGAGCATCCGGCGGCGCAGCATGGGGGTGGCTCCGGCAGGTTGTGCCGAGCCTCCTTGCCTTCACCCGCCGCTGTCAATCATTCCGGCGCCGCCCCGGCAGGCAGGATGACGCCGGCTTGGGCAGAAAAACGCCGCCTTCGCCTTGGTGCGGGAGATGAAGCAACTGGTCCCGCTTGCGCATTGCCTCAAAGCCTTGCTGAAATCTCAACAAGAACCACCGCGCCCCCCTCCGGCGGCGCTTCACGACCAGCGACGAGGAAGACGGAACCAACCGTGGCAGATCGAACTTCCTCCGCTTTCGACGAAATGCATGCCGATGGCGTGATCCGCACCCCCTATGTCGAGATGGCCCGCTACCTCGACGCCACCGGGCAGGCGGCCCTGGAACAGAAGCGGCGGGAGGCCGAGGTGCTGTTCCGCCGCATCGGCGTCACCTTCGCCGTCTATACCGAGGGAGGCGACCCGGAGCGGCTGATCCCCTTCGATGTCATCCCGCGCATCCTCTCCCATGAGGAATGGATGCATCTCTGCCGGGGGCTGGAGCAGCGGGTGCGGGCGCTGAATGCCTTCCTCACCGATGTCTATGGGCCGCAGGAGATCATCAAGGCCAACCGCATCCCGCGGGAGCTGGTGCTGGAGAACGAGGGCTACCTGCCGCAGATGCAGGGCTTCACGCCACCCGGCGGGGTCTGGACCGTGATCTCCGGCATCGACCTCGTGCGCACCGGGCCGGATGCCTTCTATGTGCTGGAGGATAACTGCCGCACCCCTTCCGGCGTCTCCTATATGCTGGAGAACCGGGAGGCGATGTTCCGCCTCTTCCCCGAGATCTGCGCCCGCCACCGCATCGCGCCTGTCTCGCATTACCCCGAGGAACTGCTGGAGACGCTGAAGAGCCTCGCCCCCGCCTCCTGCGCCGGCGAGCCCTGCGTCGTGGTACTCACCCCCGGCCCCTATAACAGCGCCTATTACGAGCACTCCTTCCTGGCCGACGAGATGGGCGTGGAGCTGGTGGAAGGCGCCGATCTCTTCGTGAAGGACCTGGTGGTGTATATGCGCACCACCGCCGGGCCGAAGCGCGTGGACGTGATCTACCGCCGCATCGACGACGACTTCATCGACCCCGAGGCCTTCCGCCCCGACAGCGTGGTCGGCGTGCCCGGGCTGATGGCGGCCTACCGCGCCGGCAACGTGGCGCTGGCCAATGCCCCCGGCACCGGCATCGCCGATGACAAGGCCGTCTACCCTTATGTGCCGGAGATGATCCGCTTCTACCTGAAGGAGGAGCCGATCCTGTCCAACGTGCCTACCTTCATGTGTGAGCGCCCGGCCGACCAGGATTACGTGCTGGCCAACCTCGACAAGCTGGTGGTGAAGCTGGCGCGCGGTTCCGGCGGCTATGGCATGCTGGTCGGCCCCCACGCGACCGAGGAGCAGCGCGCCGATTTCGCCGCGCGCATCAAGGCACGGCCGGGCGACTACATCGCGCAGCCCACCCTGGCGCTTTCCACCGTGCCGACGCTGGGCGAGGACGGCATCGGCCCGCGCCATGTGGACCTGCGGCCCTTCATCCTCTTCGGCAAGACGGTCCGTATGGTGCCGGGCGGGCTGACGCGCGTGGCCTTGCGGCCGGGCTCGCTGGTGGTCAATTCCAGCCAGGGCGGCGGCACCAAGGATACCTGGGTGTTGCTGGAAGACCCGCCCGAGGCGCCTCCCCTCGCCCTGCCCCCACCGGAGGAGCCGGCGGCGCCCCAATCGCAGGATGGGCAGTCCCAGACGCCGGGTGGCATGACGCAGTCCCAGAATGGCCAGTCGCAGTCCCAGGGGAACAACTGATGCTCTCCCGCACCGCCGACTGCCTGTTCTGGCTCGGCCGCTACTCCGAGCGCGCGGGCAATGTCGCCCGTGGCCTCGCCGCCACCTTCCGCATGGCCATGCTGGCCCGGCCCTTGTCCGCCGATGACGAATGGCGCGCGCTGCTGATCGCCACCGGCTCGGAGCCCGGCTTCCGGGAAAAGCACGGCCATGTCACGCCAGAAGCGGTGGTGCAGTGGCTGACGCTGGACATGGAAAACCTCTCCGGCGTCGCCGCCTGTGTGGAGGCGGCGCGGCGCAATGCCCGCACCGTCCGCACCGCGCTGACGGTGGATATGTGGGAAGCCATCAACGATACGTGGATCGAGTTCCGCCGCCTGGATTCGAGCATCATCAAGGGCGACAGGCTGCCGGGCTTCCTGGACTGGGTGCGCTCCCGCGCCCTGCTGTTCAACGGCGCCGCCACCGATACCATGCTGCGGGACGATGCCTGGCGCTTCGTGCATCTCGGCACGATGCTGGAGCGCGCGGACAATACCGCCCGCCTGCTGGACGTGCGCCACGCCGCCTTCCACCCGGATGCGGCGGGCGATGCGGCATCCTATGCCCAGTGGCAGGCGGTGTTGCGGGCAGTCTCGGCGCTGCGGGCCTATCAGCATGTCTTTCATGCCCGGCTGCAGCCGCATCTGGTGGCGGAGCTGCTGCTGCTGCGGCAGGAGCTGCCGCGCTCCCTGCTCGCCTGCTACCGCAATGTGGAGACGGTGCTGGAGGCCATCGCCGATGCCAATGGCGGCACGCGGGGCGAATGCCACCGGCTGGCCGGGGCGCTGCATGCCCGCATGCGCTTCGGCGAGATCGGCGGCATCCTGGATGCCGGGCTGCATGACTTCCTGACCCAGACCATCGACCAGAATATCGAGCTGGGGCAGCATATCGGCCGGCAATACCTCAACGGTCAGCAGCCGTGACGTCCCAAATTTCCGGAACGTGCAGGAAGTCTGTCGGGGCAGACCGGATCTAGGCTGGTTCTCCGGCAGCTCTTCAGCCAAGTCTATGTTTCTGCGTCGATTCGCCACGGCTCTCGAGGGTCGGATTCGGCGCCAATCATAGATTTTGGGCACTGCCTTATCTTTAGGCAGCCTTTATGCCGAGGCCATACCTAGCGATGCGGGACCTCTGCCTATCGCGGCAAGGCGGCAATGGCCCAACCTCACCCGCTGATGGCTAGCGAGCAGGAAAGCCCAGACCCCGCTCTCGGACCGAAATTCGCAGAGAATGCCTGCGCAGGCTGGAAGGTGCCGAGCAAAGGCCCACCGGTCAGATCTTCCGCCGGGTCCCACCGAACTCCCGCGGACAAGCTCTGGCGTGGCGGCATTCATGCTCCCTCGCTCACCAGATAATATAAATGTATGCTTATATAAGAATATGTGACTTCGATTATTCTCACCCTGCTCACGACCATTTTTTCTTTGCGATCAGTGGCCTGCGTGTTAGCGACGCAGGCATGACGCCCGCGAAAAGCCGGCCGGTGCCCCCGCATCGGCGCAGATCCGCGGCGTTCCCGTGCAAAACCGCACGGAGCGCCTGTTCGCTCCGGAACGCGGGTCATGCGCATCAGGCGCGGTCGAACCAGCCTTCCCGGCTGGCGATCGCGGCTTTTGCGACGGCCCTCGCCTTCGGAGCGCCCACCCTGATGTCCAGGCCCGCAGAGGCAGCTGGACCACGCTCCGCTTGCCTGGATGCCGCCCGCGCAGCCGAGGCAGCCTATGATTTGCCGGACGGCCTGCTGGTCGCCGTCGCCTTGGCTGAGTCCGGCCTGCACGCCCATGCGTTGAATATCGGTGGGCGATCCTACTACCCGGAAACAGCCGGGGAGGCCGCGAGGTTGCTTGATGGCGCCGGTGCGCGCCAATCCGTGATGGCGGGTTGCGTGCAGGTCAATGCCCGTGTGCATGACCGGCGCGGCAGCAACTGGCCGCTGGACCCGAGGAAGGCGACCGTCTGGGCCGCCAAGCACCTGCGGATGCAATATGACCGCCTGGGCAGCTGGGCCGATGCCATCCGCGCCTGGAACGGTGCCCCCCCGGGCAGCTCCAATAAGCTGGTCTGCCGTGTGGAGGCCAAGCTGGAGGTGGTGGTACCGGGCGAGAACGTGCTGGGCCGCACCGGCTGTGGCCGCACCGACATCGCGCGCGTGCGCCGCAGCGGCGTACAGTTGCTCGAACTGGCCGAGGCGCCGGAAAACTAAAGGCGCCGGGACAAGCCCCGACGCCTGAACCTACTGGCCTTTCGCGGGCCGTGAAGGGCGCGTCCCCCTCGGGGGCGTGCCCTTCGCGCTTTCTCAGGCCCCCAGGTAGAACTTGATGGCGGAGAGCGCGGCGATCAGCCAGACCGCGCCATGCACCTGCCCGGCCCGGCCGGCCACGACCTTCACCAGCGCATAGGTGATGAAGCCGAGGCCGATGCCCGTGGCAATGGAGAAGCTGAAGGGCATGGCGACAGCGGTGACGATGGCCGGCAGGTATTCGGTCATGTCGTCCCAGGCCAGGTCCCGCAGGCCCTGCATCATCAGGCAGGCAACCAGCACCAGGGCCGGCGCCGTGGCGAAGCCGGGGATGGAGGTCGCCAGCGGCGCCAGGAACAGCGTCAGCAGGAACAGCACCGCGACGGTCAGCGCCGTCAGGCCGGTACGGCCGCCGGCCTGCACGCCCGCCGCGCTTTCGATGTAGCTGACGGTGGTCGAGGTGCCGAGCACGGCGCCGATCATGGCGCCGCCGGAATCCGCCATCAGCGCCCGGCCTAGCCGGGGCACGGAACCGTCCTTCTCCATCAGCCCAGCGCGATGGGTGGTGGCGATCAGCGTGCCCGCATTGTCCAGCAGGTCCACCATGAAGAAGGTGAAGACGATGCCCAGCAGGCCCAGGCTGACGGCGCCGGCGATATCCATCTGCATGAAGGTCGGCGCCAGGGAGGGCGGCAGGGAGACGATGCCATGATAGGTGGTCAGGCCGAAGGGCACGCCCAGTAGCGCCGTGACAATGATGCCGATGACGATGCCGCCCGTGACGCCCCGCGCCACCAGGCCCGCGATCAGCACGAAGCCGATGCAGGACAACAGGGTCGAGGTTTCATGCAGCGAACCGAGCTGCACCAGCGTGGCCGGGTTGTCCGCCACCAGCCCCATGCCGCGCAGGCCGATGAAGCCCAGGAACAGCCCGATGCCGGCGGCGATGCCGAGCTTCAGCGAAAAGGGAATGGAATTGATCAGCCATTCCCGGAAGCCCGCCAGCGAGACCACGAAGAAGATGAGGCCGGACAGGAAGACCGCGCCCAGCGCCACCTGCCAGGGCACGCCCATGCCGCCCACCACCGCGAAGGCGAAATAGGCGTTCAGCCCCATGCCGGGCGCCAGGGCGATGGGGTAGTTGGCCAGGAAAGCCATCAGCGCCGAGCCGATGGCGGCCGCGAGGCAGGTGGCCACGAAGGCCGCACCATGGTCGAGGCCGGCGGCGGCCATCATGCCCGGGTTGACCACGACGATGTAGGCCATGGTCAGGAAGGTGGCGAGGCCGGCCATGATCTCGGTCCGCGGCGTGGTGCCGCGTGCCGAGAGGCTGAAGAAGCGATCCAAAACGGAAATCCCCCGGAATGTCCTGATGTCGCAATGCAGGATAGGAGCCACCCTGCCCTTGCGACAACCGCGATGGCGGGGGCGCTACCAGCCGGCGGGAAGCGCGTCTAGAAGCCTAGCCATGCACGGCACGCGGCGTGCATTGTCGCGCCAGTCGGAATGCACGCGGGCCAGAGGTCCGGGCACAGGAACAGGAGCAAGTTAACATGGTCTCACGCCGCATGGTGGGCAGCGCGGCCGGTCTGGCCCTGGCGATGGCGGCCAGCGCCGCCACGCCAGCCTCCGCCCAGGCCGCCAACGAATCGACCTTCGACCGCATCCGCCGTACCAAGAAGCTGCGCACGGCCGCCGTGCCGGGCGGCGCGCCCTATTATCACAAGGATCTCGCCAGCGGTCAGTGGCGCGGCTTCTACGTCGATATGGCGAAGATGCTGGCGGAGGAACTGGAGGTCGAACTCGAGCTGAGTGAGACGACCTGGGGCAACGCGGTGCTCGATCTGCAGTCCAACAAGATCGACATCTTCTTCGGCCTGAACCCGACGCCGAAGCGCGCGCTGGTGGTGGACTTCTCCGTCCCCTGCTTCTCCAATGCCTTCAGCTTCATCACCAAGCGCGGCTTCCAGGCAAAGACCTGGGAGGAGATGAACAGGCCGGAGGTGAAGATCTCGGTCGATCTCGGTTCCTCGCAGGACCAGATCGTGACGCGGCTCTGCCCCAAGGCGCAGATCTCGCGCTTCAAGACGGCCGACGAGGCGACCATGGCGGTGCAGAGCGGCCGGGTGGACGCGCAGTGCATCGTGCTGATCCTGGCGCTGACAGCCAAGAAGAAGAACCCGGCGCTGGGCGAGGTCATGGTGCCGACACCGATCTTCGGCACCACCTCCAATGCCGGCTTCCGGCGGGAGCAGGACAAGACCTGGCGCGACTTCGTCAATGTCTGGATCGAGTTCAACAAGGGCCTGGGCGCGGTGCGCCATGCCATCGTCTCCAACATGGAGCTGGTCGGCATCTCCGAGAACGACTTCCCGCCCGGAGTCACCCTCTAAGTCTCCCACGGCGCGGCCCTCTGGCCGCGCCGCCCACCGCAGGCAGCACACTGGACCAGCCAGCAATGTATCAATGGGATTTTTCGTTCATCTGGAGCTACCGCTGGCTGTTCGTGAACGGCACGGTCGTCACCCTGCTCTTCACGGTTGGCATCGTGGTGCTGGGGCTGGCGGTGGGGCTGCTCGCTGGGCTGCTGCGCCTGTCGCGCTTCGCGCCGCTGCGCTGGCTGGCCCAGGCCTATGTGGAAGTCTTCCGCTGCACGCCGGTGCTGGTGCAGTTGGTGTGGTTCTATTACGCCCTGCCGATCCTGACGGGCATCGAGATGTCGGCCGTCACGGCCGCCACCCTGGCCCTCGCGCTCTACGGCGGCGCCTTTTATGCCGAGATTATCCGGGGCGGCATCAATTCCATCGAGACCGGGCAGACGGAAGCCGCGCTGGCACTGGGCATGACGCCCGCGCAGTCCATGCGCCGCATCGTGCTGCCGCAGGCGCTGAAGCGCATGGTGCCGCCGCTGATGAACCAGTCCATCATCCAGCTCAAGAACACCTCGCTGGTTTCGGTGCTGGCGGTGCCGGACCTGCTCTACCAGGGCCAGGCCGTGGCGCATGACACCTATCGCCCGCTGGAAATCTATTCGCTGGTGGCGGTGATCTATTTCGTCATCCTCTTCCCGCTCACCCTGCTGGTCGGCCGCCTGGAGCGCCGCCTGTCCCGTGCAGACTGAGGCACCCGCGATGAATGCCAAGATCGAAGTCGCTGCGCTGAGCAAGAGCTTCGGCGACCATCAGGTGCTGCGCAGCGTGGACCTGCTGGTGGCGCCGGGCGAGGTTGTGGCGCTGATCGGCCCCTCCGGCTCCGGCAAATCGACCCTGCTGCGCTGCCTGAACCTGCTGGTGACGCCCGATGGCGGCCGCGTGCGCGTCGGCGCGCAGAGCCTGGACTTCGGCACCAGCCGCGCCCTGCCCGGCACGGCAGCATTGGCAAAATTCCGCGCCACGACGGGCATGGTCTTCCAGCAGTTCAACCTCTTTCCGCACAAGACGGTGCTGGGCAATGTGATGGAAGGCCCGCTGACCGTCCGCCGCATGTCCCGCGCCGAGGCCGAGCCCCTGGCGCACGGCCTGCTGGCCAAGGTGGGCCTGGCGGACAAGGCAGACCAGTATCCCTCCCGCCTTTCCGGCGGCCAGAAGCAGCGCGTGGCCATCGCCCGCGCCCTGGCGATGCAGCCGGAGATCATGCTCTTCGACGAAGCCACCAGCGCGCTCGACCCTGAACTGGTGGGCGAGGTGCTGAATGTCATGCGCGAGCTGGCCGCCGAGGGCATGACCATGGTGATCGTGACGCATGAGATCGCCTTCGCGCGGGAGGTGGCGGACCGCGTCGTCTTCCTGCGGGATGGCGTGATCGTGGAGGATGGCACGGCGCGGCAGGTGATCGACACGCCGCGGGAGGAAGCGACGCGCGCCTTCCTTTCCCACTTCCACCGCCAGAGGGATGCCTGACGTGACGGCCGGACCGATCCTGGACCACCTGAAGCTCTATCTGGTCGAAAGCCCGATCAAGATGGCCCGGGCCCAGGGCGTGGGCAGCGTGCGCGGCAGCGTCAAACGGGTACTGATCCGGCTCACCACCCGCTGCGGCATCACCGGCTGGGGCGAGGCCGCGCCCTGGGAGGTTTTTACCAATACGCCGGAAAGTGCCTTCTCCGCGCTGGACCTCTACCTGCGTCCGGTGGTGCAGGGCCATCCCGCCCGTCGCCTGCGGGAACTGCTGGCGAAGATGGACCGCACCGTCACCAACTGCACCGACGCCAAGGCAGGAATCGAGATGGCGGTGCTGGATATCCTGGGCAAGGCGCAGGGCGTCTCGGTGGCCGATCTGCTGGGCGGGCGGGTGCGGGATAGCATCCCCCTCTCCTTCTCCATCGCCGATCCGGATTTTGCCGCTGACCTGGAGCGGATGAAGGCCATGGTCCCCGCCGGCAACCGCCTCTTCAAGGTCAAGACCGGCGTGAAGCCGCATGCGGAGGACATGGCGCATCTGGAAGCCATCCGCGACACTTTCGGGGACACGGTGGACCTGCGCCTCGACTACAATCAGGCGCTGGAGCCCTTCCGCGCCATGACCGTGCTGCGGGACGTGGACCGCTTCCGCCCCACCTTCATCGAGCAGCCCGTGCCGCGCCGGCACCTGGATGCCATGGCCGGCTTCGCCCATGCGCTGGATACGCCCATCCTCGCTGATGAAAGCTGCTTCGATGCCACGGACCTGCTGGAGGTGGTGCGACGGCAGGCGGCGGATGCCATCAGCGTCAAGCTGATGAAATGCGGCGGCATGCTGCGCGCGCAGCAGATGATGGCGATCGCCGATACCGCCGGCCTGCCCGGCTATGGCGGCACGCTGTGGGAAGGCGGCATCGCGCTCGCCGCCGGCACACAGATGATCGCGGCCACGCCGGGCATCTCTCTCGGCTGCGAATTCTACATGCCGCACCACGTGCTGACGGAGGATGTGCTGGAAGAGCGCATCCCCAACCGCGAGGGCGCCGTGGTGGTGCCGGATGGGCCGGGCCTGGGCATCAGCGTCAGCGAGGCCTCGCTGCGCGGAGGGGCAAGGGTCCTGGCGGAGGCCTGAGCCGTCTCACCCGGCGCGGAACTCTTGCAGGCGCCGGGCATAGGCGGCGCCGGCCTCGGCCAGCATGGCATCGGAGGCCGCCCTAGCCTCGTAGAGCAGGAAGGGCTCCCGCCATGAAAGGCCGCAGCGATGCGCCGTGGCCTGCAGTGGCCGCAGCAGTTCCGCCAGCGGGAAGAGGTTCGCCCCTGTGGCCGCATAGGCCGCGGGCTTGTTGCCGGCGGTGGCCGCGACCATCAGCGGCCGCCCAGCCAGTTCCGCCCCCTCGGTATTGGGGTTGATGTAGAACATCCGCGTCAGCACCGCGTCCTGCCACGCCTTCAGCAATGGCGGAGTGGCGTACCATTGCACCGGGAATTGCAGCACCACCCGGCGCGCGGCCAGCAGGCGCGCCACCTCGGCCGCCTCATCGAAATGGCCGTCGGGATAGAGCGCCTCCAGATGTGCCACCTCCACCCCCGGCAGTGCCCCCGCCGCCTGCGCCAGCGCGCGGTTGGCGCGGGAGGCGGCGTACTGCGGGTGGGACATCAGGATCAGCGTATCAGCCATGGCGGGACTTCCAGCTTGCCGGGCATAGCTGGACCTCCTCGCACCATCATTCCAACGGATAATAAATATAGCCTACCATCCGCCCCATGAATGATTTGCGTGGCATCGACCTGAACCTGCTGGTCATCCTCGACGCCTTGCTGGAGGAAGCGCATGTCACCCGCGCCGCACGCCGGCTGGCGCTCTCCCAGCCCGCGACCTCCAATGCCCTGCAACGGCTGCGCGCCCTGTTCAACGACCCGCTGCTGGAAGGCGGGCCGCGCGCCCTGCGCCTGACGCCCAAGGCGGAAGCGCTGCGCGCACCGCTGCGGCAGGCCCTGGCCGGCCTGCGCGGCGTCCTGCACCAGCCGGCGCGGGAACTGGCGACGG
>NZ_JACTUZ010000101.1 GCF_014490445.1 Pseudoroseomonas ludipueritiae
CGGCCCCGCCCCGCGCACCGGAACCCGACCGGATCTGCGGCCCCGTGGCGGTCGCCGCCCTTTTCGCGCACCGGCCACAGGCGGCGCTGCGGCTCTTCTACCTGCCCGCCCGGCGGCTGGAGGCCGGCCCCTTCTGCGCCCAGCTCGCCCGCGCCCGGAAGCCCTACCGGGAAGTGCCGGCGGCGGAACTGGCCAGGATCGCCGGCACCACGCATCACGGCGGCATCGTCGCCATCGCCACGCCACGCGCCGTTCCCGCCCTGCCGGCCGCCGAGGCCCTGCCGGCCCGGCTGCTGCCGGTGCTGGACGGCATCGGCAACCCGCATAACCTGGGCGCCATCGCCCGCTCCGCCGCCTTCTTCGGTTGCGAGGCGCTGGTGATCTCGGGCGACCCGCGGCAGGCAGGCCTGTCGGATTCCGCCTGGCGCACCAGCGAGGGCGGGCTGGAGGCGCTTTCCCTCTACCGCGCCGCCGACCTGCCCTCCGCCCTGGCTGCCCTGGCGCCGCGCTTCCTGACGGTGGCCGCCGTGGCGCGTGGGGGCGAGCCGCCGGAAGCCCTGGCGAATGACCCCCGCCCCGTGGCGCTGGTGCTGGGCAACGAGGAACAGGGGCTGGCCGCGCCCACCATCGCCGCCTGCGCGCGGCAGGTCACGCTGCCGGGCTCCGGCGCCGTGGAAAGCCTGAACGTATCGGTGGCAGCGGCGGTGCTGATCCATGCCCTGAGGCGATGACAGGCCTTTTGCGTCGCAAGACCTCTTGCTCCGGCCGCGGCAAAGGAGTGAAACCCTATCCCGGACCTCAGCCGGAGCCTCCCAAAACCATGACCATCCGCCGTCGCGCCCTTCTGGGCGCTGCCGCCACCTTGCCCTTCGCCGCCCCCAGCATCCTGCGGGCGCAGGAGAGCTTTCCCTCCCGCACCCTGCGCATCGTCGTCCCCTATGCCCCGGGCGGCTCGGTGGACCTCACCGCCCGCCTGATCGCCGAGAAGCTGCAGCCCGTGCTGGGGCAGAGCGTGGTGGTGGACAACCGCGGCGGCGCCGGCGGCAACCTCGGCGTCTCCGAGGCCGCCCGCTCCGAGAAGGACGGCCACACCATGGTGCTGGCCTCCGCCTCCATCCTCTGCGCCAACAAGTTCCTGTACCGGAAGTCGATGCCGATCGACCCGATCAAGGACCTGGGCCCGATCACCCGCGTGACCACCGGCACGGTGTTCATGACGGTGAATGCCAACAGCCCCTACAAGACCTTCCAGGACGTCATCGCGGCGGCCAAGAAGGACCCGGGCAAGCTGACCATGGGCTCCTCCGGCACCGGCACGATCAGCCACCTGACCATCGCCAAGGTCTCCAAGGTGACGGGCGCCGACATCACCCATGTGCCCTATCGCGGCGGCGCCCCGGCGCTGCAGGACCTGCTGGCCGGCAACATCGACATGATGTTCGACGTCATCCCGCTCTCCATGTCCAACGTGCGCGAAGGCCGCCTGCGCGTCCTGGCCGCCGCCTCCGCCGAGCGCGTGACCTATTCGCCGGAACTGAAGGACGTGCCGGCGATGAAGGAACTGCTGCCCGGCAGCAACATCGACATGCAGTCCTGGTACGGCATGAACCTGCCGGCCGGCGTGCCCGCCGACCGCGTCGCCAAGCTGCACGCGGCGCTGGTGAAGGTGGTGGATAACGCCGACTTCCGCAGCAAGATGGAGCCCAATGGCTTCACCACCGTGGTGGATGCCAGCCCGGCGGCCTATGGCGCCTACATGCAGGAGCAGGAAAAGCTCTGGAAGGGCTTGGTCGAGGATTCGGGCGCGAGCCTGGACTGATTTCCGGGGAAGCGGGCGGGGCCAAAGAGGGCTCCGCCTTCTCTGGACACTCCCGCTGGGGTGACAGGATCACCCCAGGCCCCGCCATCAGTTTGGTGGCACGGCGGTCCGCCGAAGGTCCATGATCTCCGGTGACGGCGGGCCCAGCCCGCGGGGCCTTTCTGAAGATCTCAACGCGGGCTGCTGGCGTCACGTCCTTCAGGCCCCAATCTCAAACTGACAGCGGGGTTCCGGGGTGGACTTTCCACCCCGGCGGGGGTTCCAAGGGGGCGGCGCCCCCTTGGCCGCGGATGACATTTCGTATCTCACCCGCAAGAGCCCCTGGCAGCCGCACCCCCGACCTGTTACCGGATGTTCATGTTGGAAGACTGGACATCAGGCTTCGAGGCCTGGCTGCGCGCGCATGCCGCCTGGGGTGCGCCGCTGACCTTCGTGATCGCCTTCCTGGAATCCTTCCCCATTGTCAGCATCCTGGTGCCGTCCACGGCGCTGCTGCTGGGCATCGGCGCGCTGCTGGGGGCTGAGATCCTGCCCCCTGGCCCGGTGCTGCTGGCCTGCATGGCGGGCGGCATCCTGGGCGACGCGGCGGGCTACTGGCTTTCGCGCGCCATCGGCGGGCGGCGGGTGCGGCGCTGGCTGCCAGCCTCCTGCCGCCGGCCTTACGCCTGGTCCGTGGTGGTGTTCCGCCGCTGGGGCTGGTGGGCGGTCTTCATTGGCCGCTTCCTGGGCCCGATGCGTGCCGTGACGCCGCTGGCCGCCGGCGTCACCGGCATGGGGCAGCGCCGCTTCCAGAGCGCCAATATCCTCTCCGCCCTGATCTGGGCTCCGGTGATGCTGATGCCGGGCAGCATCGGCGGCTGGCTGGCGCGGCAGATGGGGCCGGAGCCCGATCCGCTGGCCATCGCCGCCGTGCTGGGCGGCCTTGTGCTGCTCTGGCTGGGCTGGCAGCGGCTGCGTCCCCGGCTGGCCACGCCGCGCTGAGCACGACCGCCTCCCGGAACCGATAGCCGCCCATGGAATGGATCGCCGACCCCACCGCCTGGCTGGGCCTGGGGACCTTGATCGTGCTGGAGCTGGTGCTCGGCATCGACAACCTGATCTTTATCGCCATCCTGGCCGACAAGCTGCCGCCGGAACAGCGCAACCGCGCCCGGCTCATCGGCCTGGGGCTGGCGCTGCTGATGCGGCTGGGGCTGCTGGCGGCCATTTCCTGGATCGTGGGCCTGACGGCGCCGCTGTTCTCCGTCGCGGGCATCAGCATCACCGGGCGCGGGCTGATCCTGGTGCTGGGCGGCCTCTTCCTGCTGTTCAAGGCCACGATGGAGTTGCACGAGCGGCTGGAAGGCGGCCACGAGGCCAAGGAAGGCCCGCGCGTCTGGGCCAGCTTCTGGCAGGTGGTGGCGCAGATCGTGGTGCTGGACGCGGTCTTCTCGCTCGATTCCGTCATCACGGCCATCGGCATGGTGCAGCACCTGTCCATCATGTACATCGCGGTGGTGGTGGCCATGGCGGTGATGGTGGCCGCCAGCCGGCCGTTGATGCGCTTCGTTTCGGCGCATCCGACGGTGGTGATCCTCTGCCTCGGCTTCCTGCTGATGATCGGCTTCAGCCTGATCGTCGAGGGCCTCGGCTTCCACTTCCCCAAGGGCTACCTCTACGCCGCCATCGGCTTCTCCATCCTGATCGAGGCCTTCAACCAGCTCGCCCGGCGCGGCCATGCCCGCGCCATGAGCACCGGCGACCTGCGGGACCGCACCGCCATGGCGGTGCTGCGCCTGCTGGGCGGCGGCCAGGCGGAGGCCGAGCCGGTGCGGGAGGCGGATGGCGAGCCCGCGCCGCCCCCGGCCTTCGGGCCGCAGGAACGCTCCATGGTGCAGGGCGTGATGGCGCTGGGCGAGCGGCCCGTGCGCTCGGTCATGACGCCGCGCAACGAGGTGGTCTGGCTGGATATCGAGGACCCGCCGGCCGAGCACCGCCGCGCCCTGGTGGAAAGCGGCCGCTCCCGCCTGCTGGTCTGCCGCGGCCGGGTGGAGGAGATCGTCGGCGTCGCCCTGGCCAAGGACCTGCTGCGGGACCTGCTGGAGCATGGCGCCATCGACCCCGCGCGTTCCGTCCGCCCGCCGCTGGTGGTGCATGACCGGCTGGACGTGCTGCGGCTGATGGAGCGGCTGCGCGGCGCCCCGGTGCAGATGGCGGTGGTGCTGGACGAATACGGCACGCTGCAGGGTGTCGCCACGCCCACCGATATCTTCGAGGCCATCGCCGGCGAATTCCCCGAGGGCGAGGCCGGCCTGCCGCTGATGGAGCAGCAGGCCGACGGCATCTGGCTGCTGGACGCGCATCTGGACCTGCACAGCCTGGACCGCCAGCTCGGCACCCGGCTGGCGGATGAGGCGGGGCAATATTCCACCGTTTCCGGCTACCTGATGGCCCGGCTGGGCCGGCTGCCGGTGCTGGGGGACGTGGTGCAGGTGCCGCAGGAAGCCGGCAGCCTGGTCTTCGAGGTGACGGCGGTGCAGGGCTTCCGCCCCGAGCGCCTGCGGCTGCGCCAGAATCCCGCCGAAGCCCAGGGCTGAACCCAGCCGGTGGAGGCCCTGGCGGCTTATGGCGGGCTTTTCGCCGCCGCCTTCCTGGCCGCCACCCTGCTGCCGGCGCAGTCCGAGGCGCTGCTGGCCGCGCTGCTGCTGGGCGGCCAATACCCGGCCTGGGCGCTGGTGGCCGTGGCGGGGGCCGGGAATGTCGGCGGCTCGCTGATGAACTACGCGCTGGGGCGGGGGTTGGAGAGCTTCAGCAACCGGCGCTGGTTCCCCGTCTCCCCCGCCGCCCTGGCCCGGGCGCGGCGGGTCTATGCCCGGCATGGCCGCTGGGTGCTGCTGCTGAGCTGGCTGCCGGTGGTGGGGGACCCGCTGACCCTGGTGGCGGGGGTGATGCGGGAGAAGCTCTGGGTCTTCCTGGCGCTGGTGACGCTGGGCAAAGTCGGCCGCTATGCCGTGCTGGCGGCCATGCTGGGCTGAGGCCGGCATCCCACCTTCAGGTTGCGCCGGGATGGCCGCGGCCTGACGGGCCTGCACAGGCCGGCCCCGGGGGTATAGGATACGGCTAATCGATAGCCGCACCGGATCTTTGCCAATGCCCGATATGCTTCGCCCACCCGAGCGGGACCGCCTGATCGCTTATCTTGAGCGGAACCTGGCGCGCCCCCGGCAGCTCGGCGGGGTGGAGGTGCTGGCGCTGCGCGACAATCCCGGCGGCGGCTCGCCCGAGGCCGAATTGTGCTGGACCGCCGATACGGCGGCGGCGGTGGAGCTGCTCTCCCTCCCCGCCCTACGCCCGCGCTGGGCGGCGCTGGGAGACCGGCTGACCGACTTCCTGCTGGCCATGGGCGAGGACACGCTGCTGCATGACCGCACCGCCCGCGCCGGCTGCATGGTGGACAGCCTAGACCCGCGCGACTTCCGGGTGCTGACCGGCACGCATGAATTCACCGGCGACCTTTCGCGCGGCCTGGTGCGGCAGGCGCTGCGCGGCCCCGCCGCCAGCCGGCACAGCGGCCCGGCCATGGCGCGCGAGGTGCTGCATACCGGCAACCTGGTGGAATTCCGCATCGGCAAGCGCAGCTATTGCCTGGATGTGGAGGACACGGTTGTCCGCTTCGGGCTGGTGCCGCAGGAAGACGGCGGCATGATGCTCTTCCATGAAAGCGAGTTGCGCGCCCAGCACGGGCTGCTGCGGCGGGAAGGCATCGTCGGCACCCTGCGCTACGAATACACCCTGCGGCCGGAGGACCCTCGGCTCGGGCTGCGCGTCTCGCTGCAGGCGGCGCGCGGCGTCTCGCTGAGCGAGGTGCGCGTCACCACGGCGCTGGACGAACTCTCCGGCGGCCCGCCGGGCCGCTCCTTCGGCCGCATCGTGCTGGGCGCCGATGGCCGCCTGCGCCCGCTGCGGCTGGAGGCCGAGGCCCTGGCCAATCTGCACCAGGGCCCGGCCCAGTCGCTGAGCCTGGTGGAGGAAGCGCAGCCCGCCGCCGCCACCGGCCTGCATCTGCACATGCCCTTGGCGCAGCGGCTGCGCAGCATCAAGCTGGCGACGCGCACGATCGAGGGCGTGGTGCGGCCGCACTGGCTGCTGACCCGCTACCAGGCCGCCAGCCTGCCCGCTGGCGAGAGCCTCGCGGTGCAGGAGGAGCGGCTGCTGGCCGCCGGCACCCTGGCGGGTTCCGAGCGCGCCTATGCCGCCCTGCTGGCCGACCCGGCGCTGCTGGCCGGGCGCGACCCCGGCACCGGGGAAGCCCAGGGCGTGGCGCTCAATGCCGTGGCGGCGCAGCTTCTCTTCACCGGCAGCGGCGCCTATGGGCAGGCCGAGGCCCCGCCCCTGGCGCCGGAGCGGCTGGCGCGGCTACGCGCCTGGTACGACCGGCATATCCTGGCCTTCTTCGCCGCCATGGCCGATGCCGCGGCCGCGGACAGCCCGGTATCGGCGCTGCGCCCCGGCCGCGTCGGGCTGCGCGGGCTGAGCTTCGCGCTGCTCTCGCTGGAGATGATGGCGCGGCTGCCTGCCACGCCCGGCGCGCCGGATTACCACGCGCTGCTGGAAGCGGGGCTGCAGGCGCTGCTGGCGCGGCAGGACACCACGGATTCCGAGGGCACCTTCACCGAGGCCGATGGCGAGGCGGCGATGGATGGCCATGCCGCCGCCATGCTGCTGCTGGCCCGGCTGGCGCTGCGGCGCCCGGAGGACCGGCTGGCGGCGGCATTGCGGCGCGGCCTGGGGGCGCTGCGGCTGGGCCCTTCGCTGCGCGGCGGAGAGCCAAGGGCACAGCACCATCCGCTGCTGCGGGCCCGCCGTGCCGATGGCGCCTGGTCCGGCGACGATGGCTTCCGCTCCGCCCGGCTGGGGCTGCTGATGCGCGCCATGGCCGTGCTGATGGAAGCCGAGAAGGCCGGCGCCGTGCCGCTGCAGCCGGCGGAGCGCGAGCATATGCAGGCGCTCTTCGATACCTGCTTCCGGCTGCTGCGCGGCCGCGTGCGGCTGCAGGGGGAGGATCTGGAGGCGCTCTCCAGCCCCGTCGCCAGCGCCGGTGACGCCGCCACCCAGCCCCTGGTGCTGCTGGCGCTGCTGTCGCCGGACGAGGCGGCGCTGGCCGCCGGCGCCCCCGCGCCGCAGCCAGCCTGAGCCGGCGCAAGGCCAGGCTCCAGCTTGGAGGCGGCGGGCCGGGGGGTGATAAGACCCCCCGTGTCCGAGAAGGAATCCTCGCGCCCATGCCTACCGCCTTCCGCCTGGCCCTGCCCCTGCTGGGCATGCTGCTGCTGGCCGCCTGCGCCACCCCGGCCCCGCCACCGCCGGCCCCGCCGCTCTCCTACCCCGCCTCGGCGCGGGAGCGGATGCAGCGCATCGCGCTGGAGGAATGGGCGGAATGGGGCCGCATCGTGGTGCGGGACGGCGCCCGCCCGGCCGGGCCCAGCCAGGAGTCTCAACTGGCCAATTTCCCCCGCGTGCTGGCCTATTGGCGCGCTGTGGAAGGCGAGGGCCGTGCCGCCATCGACCGCAACCGTGACCGCTATGCCACCGTGCTGAGCTACCCCGGGGCCCCCGGCGGCATCTGGAGCGAGCCCGCCTGGTCGGCCGCCTTCATCTCCTTCGTGCTGCGCAATGCGGGCGTGGACCAGCGGGAATTCCCGCCTTCGGCCGCCCATGCCTTCTATATCGACGGCATGCTGCGGGACGCGGCGGCCTTTCCCGCCCAGGCACCCTTCATCCCGCGTGCGGTGGAAAGCTATGCGCCCGTGCCGGGGGATCTGGTCTGCGCCGACCGCTCCCGCCGCCCGCTGCGCTCCTGGCAGGAGCGGCTGGCCGAGAGCGGGCAGTTTCGCCCCATGCATTGCGACATCGTGGTGGCGGCGGAGCCCGGCGCCGTGCAGGCGGTCGGCGGCAATATCGCGGATGCCGTGACCTTGTCGGTTTTTCCCACCGACTCGGCAGGTCGGGTATTGGCACGGCCTTCGGGACAGCCCACTTGGTTCGCCATATTCGAAAACCGCCTGGGCCGCCTGCCGCCCTTCGGCGGGCCTGCCGCCCTCACGCCCATCGCGGCGCGCGGGGGCCATGGCCCGTCGTCCTGAACGGAGATCTCCCTTTTGACCGACCTTTTCTCCCCGATCACGCTGCGCGGGGTGACGATCCGTAACCGCATCGGCGTGGCGCCGATGTGCCAGTATTCCTGCGACCCGCGCGGCGATGCCGCCGGCAAGGCCACCGACTGGCACCTGGCGCATCTGCATGCCCGCGCCATCGGCGGCGCCGGCCTGGTGGTGACGGAAGCCACCGCCGTGGTGCCGGAAGGCCGCATCACGCCGCAGGACCTGGGCCTCTGGAGCGACGACCAGATCGCCGGCCATGCGCGCATCGCGCAGGTCATCGCCTCCGCCGGCGCGGTGCCGGGCATCCAGATCGCCCATGCCGGGCGCAAGGCCAGCACCAACCCGCCCTGGCAGGGTGGCGTGGCCGGTGACGACGCGCATGGCTGGGTGCCGGTGGCCCCCAGCGCCCTGGCCTTCCCCGGCCTGCGGGAGCCGCGCGCGATGTCGGAGGCGGAGATCCTTTCCACGATCGCGGCCTTCGCCGCCACCGCCCGCCGCGCGGTTGAGGCCGGCTACCGCTTCATCGAGCTGCACGCGGCGCATGGCTACCTGCTGCACCAGTTCCTTTCGCCGCTGTCCAACCAGCGCAATGACGGCTGGGGCGGCGATTTCGCCGGGCGCAGCCGCATCGTGCTGGAAGCGGTGAAGGCCGTGCGCGCCGTGATGCCGGACGACATGCCGCTGGGCATCCGCTTCTCCCACACCGACTGGCTGGACGGCGGCTGGACCACCGAGGAGACGGTGGAGCTCTCCCGCCAGGTGAAGGCGCTGGGCGTGGACCTGGTGGATGTCTCCTCCGGCGCGCTGCTGCCGGCCAAGATCCCGCTGGAGCCGGGCTACCAGGTGCCGGGCGCCCGCGCGGTGCGGCACGGGGCGGAAGTCGCGGTGGCGGCGGTCGGCCTGATCACCGAGCCGAAGCACGCGCAGGAGATCCTGGAGGCCGGCGATGCCGACATGATCTTCCTGGCCCGCGCCCTGCTGCGCGACCCCTACTGGCCGCTGCATGCCGCCGAGGCCCTGGGCCGGGCGGAAGCCTTGAAGGCGCCGGCGCAATACGACCGCGCCTGGGGTTCGGCGGGCACCAAGGGCGTGGATTTCGCCACCGCCGCGCCGCTGCCGGCGCTCTGAGCCGGGTGGGCCGGGCGCGGCCGCGCCCGGCCTCAGTTCTTCCGCTGGCGCGCCTCCAGCGCGTCCAGCACCACCTCGGGCGCCACGTCCTTGGTGGCCTCCTGGACCTCCGGGTCCTTTGTGGCCTCGATCCCCATCTTCTGCGCCATGGCGGTGACCAGCTCGGTCAGTGTCGTCAGCTCATGCTCGGTCAGCAGGTTGATCTGCAGGTCCAGATCGGCGCGCTTGTCGGCCGCCGCCGCCATGCGGTTCTGGCTGATCAGCACGAAGGTGGAGAGGAAGATAGCCTCCACCGAGGCCACCATGGCCAGCACCACGAAGGACGGGTCGAAGCGCGGCACCCCGGGCACCAGCCCCAGGTTGACCACGATCCAGCAGCCGTAAAGCGCCAGGTGCAGATAGACGAAGCGCATGCTGCCGGTGAAGGCGGTGATGGCCTGGGCCACCCGCTCCTCCCGAGTCGCGGTGGCGGCTTCCTGGCGCCGCCGCTCCTCCAGCGCCTCGATGTTCCGGCGAAGCGCGGCACTGAGGCTTTCCGGGCGCGGTGGCGGCACGGTGAGGGCAGGATTCGTGGGCATATCGGGCACAATCCTTGGCTGGCGGGTGCTGCCGGCGCTGAATAAAGCCCGCGCCGTCCGGCCGGTTGCGGCATTGCGGCGGAGCCTTGGCCGCTATCCGTTGCGATAAGCGGCGCACGCGTATCGGACTACCTCTTTGTGCGGTTGCGGTGCGGCAGGGCGAACCTTAATTGGTGGGGCATGACACGGCTCCTCCCCCTCCTTCTGTTGCTGGGCGCCGCCGGCGGTTCGCTGGTGGGCGTCTCCGGTGTGGCATTGGCACAGCAGAAGCCGGCTCAGGCCGGCCCGCGCGCGCTTGGCACCTTCCAGGACTGGACGGCGGCGACCTATGCCGAAGCCGGCAAGAAGGTCTGCTACGCCTTCACCCGCGCCAGCAAGACGGAGGGCGCCGGCAGCCGGCAGAATGTCATGCTGACCGTGACGCACCGGCAGCAGGGCCGTGACCAGGTGGCCGTCCGCTCCGGCTATACCTATGCCCGCAATGCCGAGGTCGAGGTCAAGGTCGGCTCCAATGAGCTGCCCTTCTACACCGCGCAGGACAATGCCTTCGCGCGTGAGGGCGCCAAGGCCGTGGCCGCCTTCAAGGGCGGCGCCGATGCCGTCTCCACCGGCCCCGGTCCGCAGGGGCGCGGCAAGGCCACCGATACCTTCTCCCTCTCCGGCTTCACCGCCGCCTATGAAGCCATCAGCAAGGAATGCCCGCCCGGCCGTCGCTGAGGCAGCAGTTCGGAACCTAGTCATGACCCATCCCGCCGCCGCTGACGTCAGCCTGCCCGAGGCCGCCGCCGACCTGACCGCGGCCGAGCGTTCCCGTATCCTGGCCAAGGCCGCCCTCTTCGCGCCCCCCGCCGCGACCCTCGCGGACGGGCGCAAGGAGCTGGTGGGCCTGTCGCGCGAGGAACTGGCGGCGGAGATGGTGGCGATGGGCGAGAAGCCCTTTCGCGCCAAGCAGCTCTGGCACTGGATCTACCATCAGGGCGTCACCGACTTCGCGAAGATGCCCACCATCGCCAAGCCGATGCAGCGCAAGCTGGAGGAGCGCTTCGTGGTGGGCCGCCCCGGGGTGAACCTGGAGCAGACCAGCACGGACGGCACGCGCAAGTGGCTCTTTGGCTTCCGCGACGGGCAGCAGGTCGAGACGGTCTATATCCCCGACCAGCAGGAAGACCGCGGCGCTGTCTGCATCTCCACCCAGGTGGGCTGCACGCTGAGCTGCAAGTTCTGCCACACCGGCACGCAGAAGCTGGTGCGCAACCTGGGCGCGGCCGAGATCGTCGGCCAGTTCATGGCGGCGCGCGACAGCTACAACGAATGGCCCAGCCCGACGGACGGCACGCCGCGCCTCCTGTCCAACATCGTCATCATGGGCATGGGCGAGCCGCTCTATAACTACGAGAACGTCGCCAAGGCGATGCGCATCGTGATGGACAACGAGGGCATCGCGCTTTCCCGCCGCCGCATCACGCTTTCCACCTCCGGCGTCGTGCCGATGATGGACAAGTGCGGCCAGGAGCTGGCGGTGGGCCTCGCGGTCTCGCTGCACGCCGTGCGCAACGACATCCGCGACGAGATCGTGCCGCTGAACCGCAAGTATCCGATCGAGGAGCTGATGGCCGCCTGCCGCCGCTACCCGGCGGCGTCCAACGCGCGGCGCATCACCTTCGAATACGTCATGCTGAAGGGCGTGAACGACTCGGAGGCCGATGCGCGCGAGCTGGTGCGGCTGCTGCACGGCATTCCGGCCAAGGTGAACCTGATCCCGTTCAACCCCTGGCCCGGCAGTCCCTACGAGACCTCCTCCAACAACGCCATCCACCGCTTCGCCAAGGTGGTCTCGGATGCCGGCTACTCCTCGCCCATCCGCACCCCGCGCGGGCGCGACATCCTGGCCGCCTGCGGGCAGCTAAAGACCGAGAGCGAGCGCAAGCGCGCCGCCAAGACCGCCGCCCCGGCCGCGGCGTAACGGCATGAGCGAGCAGGCGGTGGGCAAGGCCGCCCCGGGTGTTTCCTCCGGGGCGGCGGCCTCCACCGTCCTGCCGCTGCTCTCTCTGGCGGCCTTCGCCACCGGCTGCGGCATGCGGATGCTGGACCCGCTGCTGCCGACGCTCGCCGCCGACCTGCGCGTCACGGTGGCCGAGGCCGCCATCGTCATCTCCGCCTTCTCCCTCCCCTACGGCCTCTGCCAGATGGTGCTGGGGCCGCTGGGGGACCGCTTCGGCAAGCTGCGCGTGCTGGTGCTGGGGCTGCTGCTCTATAGCCTGGCCATGGCCGCCTGCTCCCTGGCCGGTAATCTGGGTCATCTGGTGGCGCTGCGGGCCGCGACCGGCGCTCTGGCCGGCGCCATCGTGCCGCTGGCCATGGCCTGGATCGGCGACAACGTTCCCTATGCCGATCGGCAGGCCACCCTGGGCCGCTTCCTGACCGGCATGGTCATGGCGCAATTGCTGGCCGGGCCGCTCTCCGGCGTGGTGGGGCAGGCGCTGGGCTGGCGCGCGGTCTTCCTGCTGGTGGGCGCGCAGGCGATGCTGACCGGCTTCGGCATCATGGCCGTGCTGGGCCGCCGGCTCTGGCGTCCGGACAAGCCCGCCAGCGCCGGTAGCGGCTTTTCCCGCTATCTTTCCCTGCTGCACCGCCCCGCCGGGCGGCGGCTGCTGACGGCAGCCTTTATCGACGGGCTGCTGCTCTTCGGCGGCGCCTTTCCCTTTATCGGCTCCTACCTCATCCAGGTCTTCCACCTGGAAGCCTGGCAGGCCGGGCTGGTGGTGGCGGGCTTCGGCCTCGGCTCCCTGGTCTATACCCGCATGGCGCGGCTGCTGGTCTCCCGCCTGGGCGAGGCACGGGTCTCGCTGGTGGGCGGGCTGGTGCTGGCCGCCGGGCTGGGCGGGCTGGCCCTGGCGCCCAACTGGTGGGTGGTGGCGGGTTTGCAGGCGCTGCTGGGCCTCGCCTTCTTCATGTTCCACGGCACCCTGCAGGCCCGCAGCACCGAGGCGCTGCCGGAAGCCCGCGCCACCGCCGTCTCCGCCTTCGCCATGGCGCTGTTCCTGGGCCAGGCCCTGGGCTCGATCTGCTTCGGCGCCGTCATGGCCCGCGCCGGCTATCCTGGCGCCTTCATGATCGCCGGCGTCGCGATGGCGGCCCTGGCCCTCTGGACACGCGCCACCCTGCTGGCACGATAGCCATCACCTGCCACACGGATTCAAGCAGAGACCATGAATAACAGGGAGGGCTCGGCCGCCTTCGTGGCGCCGCTGCTCGTGCTGGCCCTCGGCCATATGATCTCCAACCTGCTGCGCACGTTGCCGGCCATCTCGGCCGATGTGCTGGCGCGCGATATCGGCACCACGCCGGAAGGGCTGGCCTCGCTGACCGGCGCCTATCACCTGACCTTCGCCATGGGGCAGATCCCCCTCGGCGTGGCGCTGGACCGCTTCGGCGTGAAGCCCGTCGCCCTGACCCTGATGGCGGTGGTGACGCTGGCGGCGGCGGCCTCGGCCATGGTGGGCGGGCCGGTGGGCTTCCTGCTGACCCAGGTGGCGCTGGGCCTGGGCAGTTGCGGCGCCCTGCTCTGCCCCATGACACTGGCGGCCAAGATCCTCAGCCCCGCCAAGTTCGGCCTCTGGTCCGGGCTGATCCAGGGCACGGGCAATACGGGCATGCTGCTCTCGGCCAGCCCGCTGGCCTGGGTGGTGGAGAATTTCGGCTGGCGCATGGGCTTCTGGGTCGCCGCCGGGCTGGCGCTGCTGGTGGCCCTGCTGGTGGCCCGGCTGGTGCCGGCGCCCGTGCCCGCCGCCATGCCCCCCGGCCCCCGCCCTTCCCTGCTGGCCGAGGCGCGGGAGGTCATCCGCCTCGGCCTGTCCCGCCGCCTGCGCGGGCTGGTGCTGCTGGCCTTCGCCTCCTTCGCCGTCATCATGGGGCTGCGCGGCCTCTGGGGCGGCCCCTGGTTGATGGAGATCAAGGGTCTCAGTCGCATCGAGGCCGGCAACCTGCTGCTGCTCTTCACCCTGGCGCTGATCGGCGGCGCCATGCTCAGCGGCATGCTGGACCGCATCCTGGGCCACCGCCGCCTGCTGCTGATCCTGGGCCATGCCGGCGCCAGCCTCTGCCTGCTGCTGCTGGTGGCCGGCGGTCCCGGCGGCTGGCTCTCGGAAATCCTGGGGCTGCCGATGCTGCCGGCGGCCTATGACGCCGCGCTCTTCCTGGCCTTCGGCCTCGCCATCACGGTGCAGCCGCTGGCCTTCGCCATGACCCGTGCCCTGGTGCCGCCGGAACAGGCCGGCAAGGCGCTCTCGGCCGTCAACCTCTCCTTCTTCCTGGGCACGGCGGTGCTCCAGGCGGCCTCCGGCCCCGTGGCGGCCGCCGGGGGCATCGGCGCGGCGCTGGTCTTCCTGGCACTGGCCAACCTGCTCTGCACCGGGTTCTTCATGGTGACCACGCGGCGGCAGGCGTGAACCAGGGGGGAGGGCGGGGCCAAAGAGGGCTCCGCCCTCTCTGGACACTCCCGCCGGGGTGGAAAGTCCACCCCGGACCCCGCTGTCAGTTTCAGGAGCTACGCCTCGAAGGCGTGGCGCCGCGCCAGCCGCAGGCATCGAAATAGAAGAGGGCCACGCGGGCTGAAACCTCAGTCGCCAAGGGTCATGGTCCCTCGGCGGTACCACCGTCCCACCAGCACCAAACAGATGGCGGGGTCTGGGGTGACACTGTCACCCCAGCGGGGAAGGTCCGGAAGGGGCGGCGCTCCTTCCGGCCCCGCTCTCCCTCAGCGGAAGGTCAGTTCCCGCGTCGCGCAGAGGTTCACGTCCCGCCGTTCCTCGCTGCGGCCATCCTCCCAGACGATGCGCAGGTCGTACTGGCATTCGCCGCTGGGCAGGCGGATGGTGCGGCGGCCATGGGCGCGCAGCGTCTCGCGGCCGAGCTGGTCCTGGCCCCAGTCATCCTCGTTGCTCGGGCTGGCATAGATTTCCCGCACCGGGCTATTGGCCTCGTTGCGCAGGGTGAAGCTGGGGTCGCTGCCCTTGCCGCCCTGGCGCTGCGCCTGCCGGGCGCCGGTGCGCTCGGGCGTGCCGATCACCACGTCGCGGTCCTGGCAGGTGTCGATGTCGCGCCGTTCCTCCACCAGCCCGCCTTCGAAGCCGATGCGCAGGTCGGTGCGGCAGCCGCCTTCCGGCGCCATGCGCACGGGCAGGTTGGCGCCATTGGCCAGGGGGCCGCGGCTGCTCAGCCGGTTGTCGCCCCAGTCGTTGCTGTCGAGCGGCGAGGCATAAAGGCGCTCGATCACCCGGTTGCTGCGGTTGACGAGGTTGAAGGAACCGTCCTGGTCCCCCGCCGCCTGGGCAGGCGCGGCCGATAGGAATGCCGCCAGCAGGCCGGCCAGGCCAAGGGCGGACAAGAGGAATGGAGCGGGACGCGGCATCGGACGGTTTTCCTTCGTGGCTCACCATCAGGCGCGGGGGCGCCTGTGGCTAGGCAGCAAGTTGTTGGCCTGATGCCGGCTTTGGCAAGGCCGTTTGGCGTGCAAGATCGCGGGAGAAGCCAGCCTCCCGCAACGCAACGTGCTTCCATGTCTTTGCACCCAGGAACGATGCCGGAGCCCGCCATGTCCCCCACCGAAGCCACTCCGCCGCAATGGGATGAGGAAACCCTGGCCTATGCCGCCCAGGTCTTCCAATGCGCCCGCGCCGGCGATGCCGAGACCATGCGCAACCTGCTGGCGCGCGGCCTGCCCGCCAACCTGACCAACGACAAGGGCGACACGCTGCTGATGCTGGCCAGCTACCATGGCCACCTGGAGACGGTGCGCACCCTGCTGCACCATGGCGCCGACCCCAACCGCCTGAACGACCGTGGCCAGACCCCGCTGGCCGGAGCCGCATTCAAGGGCTTCCCCGAGATCGTCTCGCTGCTGCTGGAGAAAGGCGCGAAGGTCGATCTCTGCGGCGAGGACGGCCGCACCGCCCTGATGACCGCCGCCATGTTCAACCGCCGGGATATCGTGACGCAGTTGCTGTCCTTCGGGGCGAACCCGCATAAGCGGGATGCCCAGGGCCAAACGGCGCAGATGGCGGCGGAGGCCATGGGCGCCACCCAGACGGCGCAGCAACTGGCGGCGTTGAGCACGCCCTGAAGGGCGTGGCGAAGGCTGGGGAATGAATTCCCCAGACCCCTTCTTTTTTTTCGGATTTTCGGCTGCGCCAGGGCGTGGGGAGAACTCGAAGAAAGAAGATGGGGGTCCGGGGGAATTCCTTCCCCCGGCCTTCCTTCTTTCTTACTTCTGCAGCGCCTGGACGATCTGCTGCGTCACCTTCTTGGCGTCGCCGAAGAGCATCATGGTGTTGTCGCGGAAGAACAGCTCGTTCTCCACGCCGGCATAACCGCTGGCCATGCCGCGCTTGATGAAGAACACCGTCTTGGCGCGTTCCACGTCCAGGATGGGCATGCCGTAGATGGCGGAGGACTTGTCGGTCTTGGCCGCCGGGTTGGTCACGTCATTGGCGCCGATCACGAAGGCCACGTCGGCTTCCGCGAATTCGGGGTTGATCTCCTCCAGCTCGTGCACCTCCTCGTAGGGCACGTTGGCCTCGGCCAGCAGCACGTTCATGTGGCCGGGCATGCGGCCCGCGACGGGGTGGATGGCGTAGGAGATCTCGGCGCCTTCCTTCTTCAGCAGGTCGCCCATCTCGCGCAGCACCTGCTGGGCCTGCGCCACCGCCATGCCATAGCCGGGCACGATGATGATCTTGGACGCGTTCTTCATGATATAGGCGGCGTCCTCCGGACTGCCGGACTTCACCGGGCGCGCCGGCTGCGCGGCACCGCCGCCCGCCGCCGCGCCGCCGG
>NZ_JACTUZ010000102.1 GCF_014490445.1 Pseudoroseomonas ludipueritiae
GCCGCCCCGCGCGGCGGCGCCCCGGCGCGATGAGCACCGCCCCGGGCGGATCGGCGCCGCCGGAGGTCTGGCCAGGCGCCGACGGCCAGCCCGTCTCCTGCCGGGAGAAACTGAAGATGCTGGCCGAGAACCATGCCGAGGCCGCCCAGGTGCTGCGCGATGTTTTCGAGGATGCCGTTCTGATGGGCGTGGACGAGGCCGCCATGCGCCGCATCCTGGCCGGGCTGGTCGAGTCGCTGCCCAGCCCGCGCCAGAAGGCCAGCGGGGGCGGCGCCGCATGAGGGCGGCGCTTGTTCTGCTGGCGGCGCTCTGCTGCGCCGCGCCGGTGCTGCCCTTCGCCGCCCGCCCCGCCCTGGCCCAGATGGATGCCGGCTGGGACCCGAAGCAGGAAGCGGAGCTGCAGGCGCTGGACAAGGTGACGGCGCGCATCACCATCCTGAAGGCGCGGCTGAACCAGCCCATCACCTTCGGCACGCTGCGCATCACCGTGAAGGCCTGCAATGCCCGCCCGCCGGAGGAAGTGCCGGATGCCGCCGCCTGGCTGCAGGTGGACGAGACCCGCGAGGGGAGTGGTGGCCGGGCGGTCTTCCAGGGCTGGATGTTCGCCAATGCGCCTGGCATCGCGATGCTGGAACACCCGGTCTACGATCTGCGTGTGCTGCAGTGCCGCTGAGGGCGCCGCCGCGGCACTTCACGGCTAAGTGACATTCCGCATCCCCGTTGCGGAATCATGGCGAAAGCGCGGCAGGGGTCCGTTAAGGCCCCTGGCCGGGGTTTGCGGGAGGCTCCGCCCCGGCCATATCGGAAGCCATGCCGCAGACCGACCTACCCGACCTGCCGCCGCTGCCCGGCCCCCGGGCGGCGCTGTTCCTCGACTTTGACGGCACGCTGATCGACATCGCGCCGCGCCCGGATGCCGTGGTGGTGCCGCCGGACCTGCCGCCGCTGCTGGCGCGGCTTTCCGCCCAGCTGGGCGGCGCCGTCGCCATTGTCACCGGCCGTGGGCTGGATGTGGCGCGCGGGCTGACCGGCAACCCGCCCGTGGGCTTCGCCTGCGAGCATGGCACCGTGATCGACGCCTCCGGCATCGGCGCCGCCATCCCGCCCCTGCCCGAGCCCAGCGGCCCGCCGGAAGGCTGGCGCGAGGCCGCCGCCGAATTCGTGGCCGACCGCCCCGGTATGCTGCTGGAGCACAAGAACTACGGTTTTGTTCTGCATTTCCGCGCCGTGCCGGAGCGGGGCGAGGAAGCCGCCGCCTTCCTGAAGCGGATGGTGGAAGGCACCGGCTTCCAGGTCATCCCCGCCCATGCGGCGGCCGAGCTGCGCCCCAAGGGCAGCGACAAGGGCGTGGCCACCGACTGGCTGATGCGCCACCCGCCCTTCGCCGGCCGCATCCCCGTCTTCATCGGCGATGACGTGACGGATGAGGACGGCATGCGCGCCGCCCGCGCCCATGGCGGCGCCGGCTACCGCGTGCCGGAATGCTTCCCGGCCGGCCCGGCCGATGTGCGCGCCTGGCTGCTCCGCCTGGCGGAAAGCCTGCCCGAGGCCTCTCTGCCCGCCAAGGGGGCGGCATGAGGCGGAAGGCGTGAGCCAACCCCTCGACCTTGCCCCCGTCGGCAATGGCATCATTGCCGCGCTGTTCGACCGCATCGGCCGCTGCTCCTGGCTCTGCTGGCCGCGCTTCGACGGAGACCCTGTCTTCTGCGCCCTGCTGGGCGGCGAGGCGCCGCAGGACGGCTTCATGGAGGTGGAACTGGTGGGGCTGAAGCACAGCCGCCAGAACTACCGCCGCAACACCGCCGTGCTGGAGACGGAGCTGGAGGACGAGAACGGCGCCCGGCTGCGCATCACCGATGCCGCGCCGCGCTTCAGCCGCTTCGGCCGCATCTTCCGCCCGCCCATGCTGGTGCGGCGGATCGAGCCGCTCTCCGGCACGCCGCTGATCCGCCTGCGGGTGCGGCCGCGCGGCGACTGGGGCAAGGACGCGCCGATCAAGCGCGCCGGCAGCAACCACCTGCGCTTCTTCACCGAGACTCAGGCGCTGCGCGTGACCACCGACGCGCCCCTGGTCTGCCTGGCGGAGGAAGCGCCCTTCCTGCTGGACCGCCCTGTCTCGGTCATCCTCGGACCGGACGAGACGGTGCCCGAGAATACCGAAAGCCTGGTGGATGACTTCATCCGCCACACCACGAACTACTGGCTGGACTGGTCACGCGGGCTGCACCTGCCCTTCGAGTGGCAGGATGCCGTGATCCGCGCCGCCATCACGCTGAAGATGTGCGCCTTCGAGGAAACCGGGGCCATTGTCGCGGCCCTGACCACCTCCATCCCGGAAGCGCCCCATACCGAGCGCAACTGGGACTACCGCTATTGCTGGCTGCGGGATGCCTTCTTCACGGTGCAGGCGCTGAACCGCCTCGGCACCACCCGCACCATGGAGGACTATATCCGCTACGTGACCAACGTGGTGGCTATCTCCCCCGGGGGCGTGCTGCGGCCCTGCTACCCGCTGGTGCCCTCCCTGCCCATGCCGGAGCGGATCGAGGAGGCCCTGCCGGGCTTCCTGGGCATGGGCCCCGTGCGCGTCGGCAACCAGGCGGCCGAGCAGGTGCAGAACGATGTCTATGGCTCCGTCATCATGGCGGCGGCGCAGATGTTCTTCGACCGCCGCCTGCCCCGTCCGGCGGGCGAGCCGCTGTTCCGGCTGCTGGAGCGGCTGGGCGAGCAGGCCGAGAAGCTGGCGCTGCAGCCCGACGCCGGCATCTGGGAATACCGGGGGCGGGAGCGGACCCACACCTTCTCCGCCGCCATGTGCTGGGCCGGGCTCGCGCGCCTCTCCGGCATCGCCCGCCATCTGGGGCTGGAGCGGGAGGCGGAGCGCTGGGCGGCCTCCGCCCGCAACCTGCATGCCATCATCTGCGAGCGCGCCTTCCGCCCGCATCTCAACAGCTTCGTGGAAAGCTTCGAATCCGACGGCATGGATGCGGCATTGCTGCTGCTGCCGGAGATCGGCTTCCTGCATGCCACCGACCCGCGCTTCCTGGGCACGCTGGACCGGGTGACGCAGCGGCTGCTGCATCAGGGTTTCATCTATCGCTACGATATGGCTGACGATTTCGGGCGGCCTGAAACCGCCTTCCTGGTTTGTTCATTCTGGTATGTGGACGCGCTTGCCGCGGCAGGCCGGCTGGATGAAGCGCGCGCAATGTTCGGGAGCATTCTGTCGTGCCGGAATCATCTGGGACTGCTGGCCGAGGATCTGGACCCGAAGCGGAATCATCTGTGGGGGAATTTTCCACAGACCTATTCGCACGTTGGCCTGATCCTCTCGGCGATGCGTTTGAGCCGTTCATGGGAGCACGGTCTGTGGGGCGGTTGATTGTTGTCTCGAACCGCGTCGCCCTGCCACGCCGTGGGGAACCCACGGCCGGCGGGCTGGCGGTGGCACTGAAGGATGTGCTGAAGGCCAATGGCGGCCTTTGGTTCGGCTGGAGCGGGGAGACCACCAAGGGCCCCACCACCGGCGAGCTGAAGACCGTCCGCTACCAGGGCATCGACTACGCGACAATCGACCTGAACGAGAACGACTACAAAGGCTTCTACGCCGGCTATTCCAACAATATCCTCTGGCCGCTGTTCCACTTCCGGATTGGGCTGCTGGAATACGACCGCAAGCAGGCGGATGCCTACCGGCGCGTCAACCGCGACTTCGCCAAGGCGCTGATGCCGCTGCTGGGCCCGGACGACACCATCTGGATTCACGACTACCAGATGATCCCGCTGGGGGCTGAGCTGCGGGCGCTGGGCGCCAAGCAGCGCATCGGCTTCTTCCTGCACATCCCTTTCCCGCCCTGGGCAGTCTTCTCCGCCCTGCCGGGCGCGGACAAGCTGCTGCGCGGGCTGCTGGCCTATGACCTGGTGGGGGTGCAGACCCAGCGCGACCTCAGCGGCATGATCGACTGCATGCGCCATGGCCTGGACCTGCGCACGGATGCCGATTGCGGCGTGGTCAGCAGCGCCTGGGGGCCGAAGCGCCGCACCCAGCTTTCCCACCACGCCATCGGCATCGACACCCGCGGCTTCGCCACCACCGCGCGCAAGGCGGCCTTTGGCCCCGACGCGCAGCGGATGAGGGCCAGCATGGGCGACCGCAAGCTGATCGTGGGCGCCGAGCGGCTGGACTACACCAAGGGCCTGCCACACCGCCTGCGCGGCTTCGGTGCTCTGCTGGACAATTTCCCTGAGCACCGCAACCGCGTCACCTACTTCCAGGTCGCGGCGCGCAGCCGCAACGAGGTCGCCAGCTACCGCGACCTGAAGCGGGAACTCGATACCCTGGCCGGCCGCATCAACGGCGACCACGCGGAATTCGATTGGACCCCCGTGCGCTACGTGGCCCGCGCGGTGGCGCGGGATACCCTGGCGGGCTTCTACCGCCTGGCGGATGTGGGGCTGGTGACGCCGCTGCGGGACGGCATGAACCTGGTGGCCAAGGAATACGTGGCCGCCCAGGACCCGGACAACCCGGGCGTGCTGGTGCTCTCCTCCTTCGCCGGCGCGGCCGAGACCATGGACGGCGCCCTGCTGGTGAACCCGCTGGACGCCGAGGCCATGGCCGAGCAGCTCGACCGCGCGCTGAAGATGCCACTGGGCGAGCGCAAGGAACGCTGGGCCGGCATGATGGCGGGGCTGGAGGAACAGACCGCCGCGCGCTGGGCGGAGAATTTCCTCACCGAGTTGGAGGAACAGGTGCTGCCGGTCGAGCCGCCAACGGGGCTCGCGGCGGCGGGCGTGCGGAACTGAAGCAAGGCTGGGGGAACGCATTCCCCCAGGCCTTTCTCACCCCCGCCGGAAGCGCAGCACCCGGCTGCGGTGGCTGACCAGCGCCACCTCATCCTTCCCGAAACGCAGGCTGAACTGCTTGTTCCAGGGGCCATCCGGCAGGGTGGCCAGCAGGCGGCCCTCGCCCATTGGGCGCAGCCGGGCCGTCATGCGGGCGGGGCCGATGCCGCTGGCCAGCATCTCACCCTCGATGTCGAAACCGGCATGATAGGCCGGGCAGCGCCAGTGGCCCTGCGCCGCCGCCGGCATCGCCTCGGCCGCCACGGGGCGGAAGTGGCGGGCGACATGGCCGATCTCACCCTCGATGCCGCCGCCCTCGGCGCGCAGGCGCATGGGGTTGTGCGCGGAAAGGGACACGGCCCAGCCGCCATCGGCCTGGTACAGGGCCTCGCTGGCGCCAAGGAAGCTGGCGGTATTGCCCGTGACCTCCAGCCAGTGGCCGGTATCGGGCTCGGCATAAAGGCCCTCGGGCAGGCTGGCCGGGGGCGGCATCTCCTGGCCCAGCAGGGCGGCCATGGTGCGGAGCGCCAAGCCATAGGCACCGGTATCCTCGCGGTTGGAGACCACGACAATGCCGAGGCCGGGCTCCGGCGCCAGCAGCAGGTAGGTCTTGTAGCCCGCATGGGAGCCGCCATGGCCCACCAGCGCCACCGGCCCCAGCCGCCCATGCGCCAGGCCCAGGCCATAGGCGGTTGCGCGGCCGTCCAGCAGCTGGCGCGGCGCCGCCTGCTCGGCCAGCAGCCCGGCGGCGGGGCCACGATTGGCCAGCACCGCCTGGCCCCAGATGGCCAGCGCCCGCGCGCTGCCGGTCAGGCTGCCGGAGGCCGAGAGATGCAGCCCGGCATTGCCAAGCTGCCAGCCCGCAGCACTTTTCCAGTAGCCGGGGACGAGGCCGGGAATGGGGTCGAACCAGGTTTCCGGCGCCCGCCATGCGATGCCGAGGGGGGCGCCGATCTCGGCTCGCACCCAGTCGTCGAACAACAGGCCCTGGCGGGCCAGCGCGGTTTCCACCAGCCGGTAGCCGGTGTTGGAATAGGAAATCTCCCGCCCCGCCGGGAAGTTCAGCGCGCCCAGGCTGGCGATGAAGTCCAGCAGCGGCGCCGCATCCGTGGCGGTGTGGACGGAAAGGCCCAGCAGGCTCAGCGTTTCCCGCACATCCGGCAACCCGCCGGTCATGTCCAGGGCACGGCCGACGGAAACCTCGGCCATGGGGCCGCGCAGTTCCGGCAGGTGTCGGCCCAGCGGGTGGCCCAGCGCCACGCGGTCCCGGTGGCGGCGCTGCATGGCGGCCAGCACATGCTTGGTGACGGAGGCGTAGCGCACCACGCTGTCAGCGCCGAAGGCGGCGCCGGTGGAAAGGCTTTCCAGCCCCGCCGCCACCGCCACCGGGATGCTGTTGGCATCGAAGGCGAGGATGGCGCCGCCCGGCGCCGCCCCCTCGGCCGTCCAGGGGGCGACCAGCTCGGCTGCCTTGGCTTCGGCGGCGGCCCAGTCGGTCTTGCCAGCACCCGCCACCGGCTCAGCCCTTCCGCACGAAGTCGTAGGAATTGGCATCGGCCAGCGTGCCGAGGCGCACGCCCGCCACATCCTTGCGGCAGGCGGCGGTATTCACTGTTTGCAGCATGAAGACAAAGGGCGCGCGCTCCATGCTGTCCCGCTGCATGGCCTCGTACATCGCCAGGCGCCTGGCGGTATCGGCTTCCTGCAAGGCGGCCTGGGCGCGGGCGGTCAGGTCCGCGTCCTGCCAGGAATTGCGCCAGGCCAGGGTGCGGTTACGGGCATCCGGGCCATTGTCGGTATTGACGCAGAAGGCCTCGGCATTGCTGTTGGGGTCGAAGTAATCGACACCCCAGGAGGTCAGCGCGGCCTCATGCTGGCGGGCTCGGGTCTTGGTCAGCACCTGGCGGTTCTCGCCCGGCATCAGCCGCAGCCTGATGCCGATGGCGGCGAGATCCGCCTGCAGGGCCTGGGCGATATCCGGATAGGGCTGCGCCGAGTAATGGTCCATCACCATCTCGAAGCCATCCGGCAGGCCGGCCTCGGCCAGTAGCGCCTTGGCCTTGGCCACATCCTTCTGGAAGGGCTTGTCCGCCACCGCCGCAGGCAGGCCGACCGGCAGGAAGCTCTGCTGCACCGTATGCGTCAGCGAGGCGATGTTCTGCTGGATCGCCTGGTAGTCGATCGCCCACTTGATCGCCTGCCGCACCTGCGGCTTGGCCAGGGCGGGATGCACGGTGTTGAGCTGGATCAGCATCTGCGTCGTCGCCGCCTTGCGGATCAGCGTGAAGCCGGCGTCGTTCTGCAGGTTGCGAAGCTGCTCGGTGGTCAGGTTGCGCGCGATATCCACGTCGCCGTTGCGCAGCAGCAGCAACTGGGCGGAGGGATCGGTGATGTGGCGCAGCATGACGCGGCGGATCGGGCCGCGCTTGGCCTGGGCGGGGCTGGCTTCCAGAACCGCGCTCTCGCTGGGCTTCCAGGAGCGCAGAACCCAGGAGCCGGAACCGGCGGAATTCTGCTTCAGCCAGTTGTTGCCGAGGTCGTCGCCGCTGGCGTGCTCCAGCACCGTCTTCCTGTCCACGATGCTGCCGACATTGGCGGAGAGGCAATAAAGCACGAAGCCGGGCGAGGCCTTGCCGTCCAGCGCCACCGTCAGCGTATGGGCATCGGCCGCGCGGATACGCTCCTCCACATTGTCCCTGGTGAAGCCGAACTGGTTGATGATGAAGGCGGGCGTCTTGTTCAGCTTCACCGCGCGCTGCAGCGAGAAGGCGGCATCCTCCGCTGTCACGGCGTTGCCGCTGGCGAAGACGGCATCGCGCTTCAGCCGGAAGGTGATCAGCTTGCCGTCATCCGAAACGGTCCAGGATTCCGCCAGGTCGCCTTCCAGCACATCGGGCTTGTCGGGGTTCGGGCGCAGCAGCTTCTGGTACATGTTGGCGGCGATCTCGGCCGCCACCGTCTCGAAGCTTTCCTGTGGGTCCAGGCTGGTCACGTTGTCCAGCTGCTGCGCGACGACGAGGATATTCTTCGGCGTCTCGGCGAAGGCGCGGCTCAGCGCGTCATAGCTGAAGACGGAGGCAGCGGAAGCCGCGGCCAGGAAAGCGCGCCGGTTCATGTGGAAGGTCCCGTATCCATGTTGCTGCCCGGCGAAGGGCGGCCAGCCGCGATAGAACGGCCCCCGCGACGGTGCAAGCCGGCGTCAGGCACCGCCGATGGCGCGTTCCACGGCGGCCTCCGCATGCAGGGCGGTGGTGTCGAAGAGCGGTACGGCGCTGTCCTCGGGCCGTACCAGCAGCATGATCTCGGTGCAGCCCAGGATCACCGCCTCCGCCCCGCGCGCCACCAGCCGCGCGATCACGGCGCGATAGGCCTCGCGGGAGGCTGGCTCGGCCCGCCCTTGCACCAGTTCCTCGTAGATGACGCGGTGGACCAGGGCGCGATCCTCGGCCTCCGGCACCAGCACCTCCAGCCCGTGCCGCTCCACCAGGCGGCCCTTGTAGAAGTCCTGCTCCATGGTGAAGGCGGTGCCCAGCAGGCCCACGCGCCGCAGGCCGGCGGCGCGGATGCGCTCGGCGGTAGGGTCGGCGATATGCAGCAGCGGGATGCCGATGGCCGCCTGCACCTCCTCTGCCATGCGGTGCATGGTGTTGGTGCAGATCAGCACGAAATCCGCCCCGCCGCGCTCCAGGCGTTGTGCGGCGGCAATCATCTCCGCCGTGGCATCGGCCCAGCGGCCGGCATGTTGCAGCGCCTCGATCCCGGCGAAGTCGAAGGACCACATCAGGCAGCGGGCGGAATGCAGCCCGCCCAGCCGGTCGCGCACCTGCTCATTGATGATACGGTAGTATTCGGCCGAGCTTTCCCAGCTCATGCCGCCCAGCAAGCCAATGACCTTCTGCGCCACCGCCATCCCTCCGCCAGCGGCGGAAACTCAGGCACAGGCCCGGCGGCCTGGCAAGCGCGGGCTGCTAGAGCTGCGCTTCCACCGGCAGCCATTCCACCACGCGGGCCAGCATGCGGCGCGCCAGCGGCGCCTCGGGCTCATGCGGGCTGGTGGATTCGTCATCGGTCCAGAGCATCTTCCGGCCCTGGACCCAGACGCGGTAGGAGCGGTCAGGCTCGGTCAGGCGGCGGTGCTCGTCATGCACCTGCCGCGCCAGCTCAGGGTGGTGGACGAAAGCGCCCATCTCGGTGTTCAGCCGGGCGGAGCGGGGGTCAAGGTTGAAGGAGCCGACGAAGACCATCTCGCCATCGATGGCCAGCGCCTTGGTATGCAGGCTGGCGCCCTTGGAGCCGAAGACGCCGCCATTACGCTTGGTGGTGCGCTTCAGCTCAAACAGCGTAACGCCCAGTTCCAGCAGGCGCGGGCGGTAGCGGGCATAGCCGGCATGGACCGCCACCACATCGGTAGCGGCCAGCGAATTGGTGACCACCGTCACCTTCACCCCACGCCGCACCAGCGCCTCGAACATCGCCATGCCGCCCTCGCCCGGCACGAAATAGGGGGAAACGACCAGCGCCTCCCGCTTCGCCGACATCAGCGCCTCGCCCACCGCCGGGGCCATGCAGCCGGTGACGCCGCGCCCCTTGGCCTTGGCCGGCGGGTCCGCCAGCACGCGCACCGCACCATCCGCCGCCAGCAGGTCGACATGGGAGAAGGAGGCTCGGGCCTTGGCCAGTTCCCGCAGGTAGGGGCGGGCCTGGTCCTCGCGCGGGGTATCCTCCAGCCGCGCGCGCACGGCTTCCAGCGCCTCCGGGCTCAGGTCGCGGCCGGCGCGGAAATTCTCCACCGGCAGCGCCAGGGAGGAGGACCAATAGCTGTCGAAGACCGCCTGGGCCTGGGCGGCGGCCTCCCCGGCGATGAGCAGGTCGAGGTCGCGGAAATTGAAGTCGCCGGCGGCGTCGAAATAGTTGTCGGAGATGTTGCGGCCGCCGACCACGGCCACCTTGCCATCCGCCACCCAGCATTTGTTGTGCATGCGGTGGTTCAGGTGCCAGCCGCCGAGCGCGAATTCCAGCGCCAGCCCGACCTGCCCCAGGAAGCGGAAGCGGCGGGTATTGAACAGCCGCACCTCGATGCGGGCATGGGCGGCCAGCGTGGCCAGCAGCGCCTCTCCCGACAAGGCATAGCTGTCGTCCAGCAGCAGGCGCACCCGCACGCCGCGGTCGGCGGCATGCAGGGCCTCCCGCGCCATCAGGCGGCCGGTGATGTCCTCCATCCAGGTGTAATATTGCAGGTCCAGCGTGCGGCCGGCGGCGCGGGCCAGGCTGGCGCGGGCCATGAAGGCCTCCAGCCCCAGCGGCACCAGGGCGATGCCGGTGCGCGCGCCCTGCCCGTCCCCGGCCTCGGCCAGCGCCTTGGCCACCAGCCGGTCCAGCGCCGATTCCCCTGGCGCGGCACCGGCCTGCACAGGCGCGACGGCGGCGGGAGGGGATAGCGCGATGCTCATGCGGCGACGGCTTCGGGCGGGGCGTTGGGCTGCGCGGCGGTGGCCGAGAGATCCAGCCGCGCCCGCAGCGGCAGGTGGTCGGAAGCCAGGCGCGCCAGCGGCGTGTCATGCGCCCGCACATCCCGCACCACGCCGCGCGGCCAGCCCAGGATGCGGTCCAGCGCCAGCACCGGCAGGCGAGAGGGGAAGGAGGCCGGGCCGAAGGCCAGGCTGCCGAAGACCGGCTCCAGCAACCGCAGGGAGGAGCGGCGGCCAGGGCGCCATTCGTTCAGGTCGCCCATCATGATGGTGGGCATCTCGTCGCGGCGGGAGATCGCCTCCAGGATGGCGGCGCCCTGGCGCATGCGGCAGCGGCGCAGCAGGCCGAAATGGGCGGCCACCACGCGCAGGCGCCCGGCGGGCAGCTCCAGCTCCGCGATCACGGCGCCACGCGGCTCGGCGCCCGGCAGCGCCAAGCATTGCACATGCGCCAGCGCGCCCTGCCGCACCAGCAGCGCATTGCCATGCCAGCCATGGCCATCCGGCAGGCGGGAGATCGGCAGCAGCGACAGGCCATGCTCGCGCAGCGTGCCGGTATCCAGCAGCCCGACGCGGCGGCCGAAGCGCTTGTCGGCCTCCTGCACCGCGATGATGTCGGGGTTCATCTCGGCAATGACATGCGCCACCCGGTGCGGGTCGAAGCGCCGGTCCACGCCCACGCATTTATGCACGTTGTAGGAGGCGATGGTGAGTTCGCCCCCTGGCGCACCCGGGCGGGGCGCCGGCGTCCTGCGCGACTTGTCGATACTATGCTCGGGCTCAGCGGCCATGGCCTGCTCCGAAACCTCCTCTGCGGCTGCGGCGCCGCGCGGATATGCCGGCGCCCGCCCTGAATCTAGGGACCGGCGGCGGGCGATCCAAGCGCGGCCGGGCTCTGGCGGCGCGGTGGCAGGGTTGCGGGTGCCTCGGGTGTGTCACAGCAGAAAGAACCCGCGAAGGGCCGGAAGGCTGCACCGCGCCGCGTGAACCGGCCAAGCCCCGGCCGCCCTTCAGCCCAGGCGGACCACCCGCTCCGCCACCGCCAGGCTGGAAGGGCGGTGGGCGATCAGGACGCGGGTGATGGGAAGCTGGCGGATGGCGTCATTGATGCGGGCCTCGGTGGCTTCGTCCAGGTGGCTGGTGGCCTCGTCCAGCAGCAGGATGGCGGGGCGGCGGTAGAGCGCGCGGGCCAGCACCACCCGCTGCCGCTGGCCGCCCGAGAGGGTGCTGCCCATGTCGCCGACGCGGGTGGCGTAGCCCATGGGCATGCGCAGGATCTCGGCATGCACGGCGGCGATATCGGCCACCAGTTGCAGCCAGCGCTCGTCCGGATTGGGGTCGAAGCCGGCGATGTTCTCGGCGATGGAGCCGGCGAAGAGGCGGTCGTCCTGCAAGACACAGCCGACCCGCTGGCGGTGCGCGGCGGGGCCGAGGGTGGAAAGCGGGATGCCATCCACCAGCACCTGCCCGGAGGTTGGCGGGATCAGCCCGGCCATGATGCGTAGCAGGGTGGATTTGCCGCAGCCGGAGGGCCCGGCGATGCCGATGCAGGCCCCGGCGGGGATGTTTTCGCTGAGTCCGGCGATGATCTCGGGGTCGTTGTCGGCATAGCGGAAATGGATGTCGCGCAGCGCCATGGCGCCGGCCTGCGCGGCGGGGGCCTGCGAAAGCGCCGGCGCGGCCAGGGCGGGATTATCCTCGCCCCCTCCCCCCGCTGGCTCGGGCGTGGCCAGGGCGATATCGGCCAGCCGCTCCCCATGCAGGGAGAGCATGCGCAGGTCCAGCAGCGTATCGACGAAGCCATTCACCCGGCTGGTGAACTGGTCCTTGAAGGCCAGGAAGGCGATCAGCATGCCCACCGACATCTGCCCCGCCAGCACCGCCCGCGCGCCCAGCCAGATGACCAGGATGCGGTCCAGGCCAAACAGCGCCTGGGCGGCGGCATTGTAGCCGATGCCGAATTTCTCCAGCCGCATGGCGGCGCCGACACGCTCCACCAGATGGTTGATCCAGACGGCGCGGCGGCGCGGCTCCAGGTTCAGCGCCTTCAGGCTGGCCATGCCGCGGGCGCTTTCCATGAAATGGGAATTCTCCTGCGCCTCATGGATGATCGCTTCCTCCGACAGGAGGCGGAAGGGGCGCCAGACGGCCAGCCGCAGGGCGAGGTAGAGCGCCATCGCCGCCAGGGCCACCAGCGCCAGCCAGCCGCCATAGAGCGCCATCATGGCCAGCAGGGCGATGGCCATCACGCCATCCAGCAGCGCCAGCACGGCGCGGGTGGTCAGCACATCCCGCACCTGGTCCAGCGAATGGAAGCGGGAGACGATGTCGCCCACATGCCGCTTCTCGAAGAAGTCCAGCGGCAGGCGCATCAGCTGGTCGAAGAGGCTGACCTTCCATTGCAGCACCAGGCTGGAGCCGAAGACCATGGCCGCCCAGGAGCGGGCGAAGCGCGCCCCCACCTGCAGCACGAGCAGCAGGACCATGCCAAGCGCGATCAGCGTCAGCAGGTCGTAATCGGCGGCCACCACCACCTCATCCACCACCAGCTGGAAGGCGATGGGCATGGCGATCACCGCCAGTTCCAGCAGCAGGGAGAGCGCCAGCACCTGCGCCAGGGCCCGCCCCAGCCCCACGGTGCGGCGGAGCATGGCCATCAGGCTGAGGCGTGCGCGTTCCTCGCCCCTTTCGAAGCCCTCGGCCGGCCAGGCTTCCAGCGCCACGCCGGTGAAGCGGCGGGAGATTTCTGGCAGCGAAAGGCGGCGGCGGCCGATGGCGGGGTCGTGGATCATGGCACCACGCGGCGTCAGCCGCGCCAGCACCACGAAATGGTTCTGGTCCCAGTGCAGGATGCAGGGCAGGCGCAGCTTGCGCAGGTCCTCCATTTCCAGCCGCAGGGCGCGCGTCGCCAGCCCCATGCGGCCGCCGACGCCCACGAGGTCCCGCACCGACATGCCCTTCAGCGAGGTGGCGAAGCGCCGGCGCATGGCCGCGAGATCCACCCGCTGCCCATGGTGGCTGGCCAGCATGGCGAGGCAGGCCAGCCCGCATTCGGCGGCTTCGGACTGGATCACCACCGGCATCTGCCCGCGCCCGCCGCCCAGCCGGTCCAGCAACGCGGCGACGGTGGTGGTGGCGCCGCTCACGCGCGCGGCTCCTTCGCCGTGCCGCCACCGCCGCCGGCCGAAAAGGCGCCACGCAGGCTGTAGAGGGGGTCGAGCACCCATTGGTAGAGCGGGCGGGATTCGGCCAGGATATGCGCCTCCAGTTGCATGCCGGCCTGCAAGGGCTCCCGCCGCCCATAGGCGGTGACGAAGGGCTGATCCGGCCGCACGGTGATGCGGTAGAGCGAGGGCGCCTGCTGCCGGTCGGCACCGGCCGAGATCAGTTGCTCCACCTCCTCCGGCCGCAGCGTGGCGCGGGAGATGACGGAGATCGTGCCAGGAAACTGCCCGAAGCGCTGATAGGGATAGGCCTGGTAGCGCAGCAGCACGCGGTCCCCTTCCCGCACGAAGCCGATGGCATTGCTGGGCGCCAGAAGCTGCGCTTCCAGCGGTTCCTCATCCGGCAGGATGGTCAGCAGCGGCGTGCCGGCCGCGACCGTCTGCCCGGCCTGGGTGATGATGCCGGTGACGATGCCGGAGCGCGGCGCGGTGATGGTGACCTCCCGCTTCGCCTCGGCCTCCGACAACTGGCGGTCGATGTCGATGATCTGCCGCTCCAGCTCCCCGGCGCGGGAGGCGGCCTGGAGGTCGAAGGCCGCGAGCTTGTTGCGCACCTCCGAGATGCGCGCCGCCAGCACCAGGCGCTCCCGCTTCAGGGACTCCAGTTGCGTCTGCTGGCCGATGTAGTTCTGCAGCCGCGCCTCATAGTCGCGCGAGGTAGCGAGGCCGCTTTGCATGTTGGAGCGCTGCCGCTCCAGCATCCCGGCCAGGATGGCGGTGTTCTCGGTGGCGATGCGGATCTGCTGCTCCACCTGCGCCGCCTCGCGGTCCATGTCGGCCGCCTGCGCCTCCAGCCCCTGTTTTTCCAGCCGGTCGATATCGCCCTGGCGGGCACCCTCTTCCGCCAGGGCATCACGGCGGCGGCGCAGCAGGTCCAGCACCGCCTCCTGCGTCGCGCCGGTGGCGGTGGTGCTGTCCAGGCTGAGGTCATAGAGAAGCTGCCCCTGCCGCACAGCATCGCCTTCCGCCACATGCTGCGCCCGCACCCAGCCAACCGAAGGTGCCACGATGCGCGTCAGCCCGCGGGAGGGCAGCACCACGCCCTGCACCCGCACCCGCCGCGTGTATTCGCCAAAGATCAGGAAGGCGGCCAGCAGCGCCGTGAAGAGCAGCGCGCCCCAGCCCATCAGCCGCAGCGGCAGATGGCTGGGCAGCACCGGCTGGCCGAGCCAGGAAAGCGCCTGCGCCTGCTGGAAGTCACGCCGGAACAGTGAGGAGCCAGGGGTTTGTTGCTGCTGCGGAGGCGGATCGGGCGCCAGCTTGTGATGAGAAGGATGGCCTTCCGGCATCACCGCTTCCGCCTTCCGCTGCAAAGGTGCAGGCGGCATGAAGGAGCATCGCTTCCCCAGCGTCAATCCGCGCAGGATCACAGAGGCTTGTGCCGCTGTCGCGGCTTTCTGAAGAAGCCTGTCGCAGCCTCGCTGGTTTGCCATGCGGCGGATGCGCACTTCAACGAGCCGTGATGCTGGCGCGCTTTGCTTTCTCGCGCCTCCGCTAGTGGACTACCGTCCCGGCGCCCACCGGGCGTCCCATTGGCAAGGAACGATCAGCATGACCCAGACAATGCATCATGCCACGCCTCAAGGCACCAGCATGCGCGAGTTGAACGAGACGGAGATGGAGGCTGTCACCGGCGGCCAGTCCACCGGCGGCCTCGCTCTCAACTCTTCCAGCTTCGGTCCGCTGCTGGTAGGCTGGGTGCAGAGCGGCAACAGTGTCGCCGTAGCCTGGAACTACGCCAATCAGGAGATCGGCGGGCTGACCCTCCGCTGGTAAGCCCGCCCCCGGTTTCGGGTGGCTCCGGGCGCCGCCGTGGAATCCGCCACGGCGGCGCCAGCGCTTCTTAGTTCAGCCCCAGCAGCGATCTGGAAAAATCCCGTGCCGAGAAGGGGCGCAGGTCCGCTGCCTTCTCGCCCACGCCCACGGCATGCACGGGCAGGCCAAATTCCTGCGCCAGCGCCACCACCACGCCGCCCTTGGCCGAGCCATCGAGCTTGGTCACCACGAGGCCGGTGACATTCACCATCTCGGAGAACACCTTGCACTGCTGCGTGGCGTTCTGGCCGGTGGTGGCATCCAGCACCAGCAGCACGGAATGCGGCGCGGTGGGGTCCACGCGCTGCATCACGCGCACCACCTTGCGCAGTTCCTCCATCAGCGCGGTCTTGTTGTGCAGCCGGCCGGCGGTATCGACCAGCAGCACCTGCGTGCCCTTCTGCCGCGCCTCGGTCAGCGCGTCGAAGGCCAGGCCCGCCGCGTCGGCGCCCTGCTTGGCGGGGGCCACCACGTCGCAGCCGGTGCGGCTGCCCCAGATCTGCAACTGCTCCACCGCCGCCGCGCGGAAGGTATCGCCGGCAACAAAGGTGACGCTCTTGCCCGCCTCCCGCCATTGCTGGCCAAGCTTGGCGATGGTGGTGGTCTTGCCGGTGCCGTTGACGCCCACCACCAGCACCACATGCGGGCGCAGGCGGGCATCCAGCTCCAGCGGCTTGGCCACTGGGGCCAGGATGGCGGCGACCTCCTCGGCCAGCGCCTCCTTCACCTCCTCATCCGTCACTTCCTTGCCGAAGCGGGTGCTGCGGAAGCGCTCCACGATGCGCTGGGAGGCCGGGACGCCGAGATCGGCGGTGATCAGCGCTTCCTCCAGCTCCTCCAGCGCCTCCTCATCCAGCAGGCGCTTCACGAAAAGCCCGGTCAGGCCCCCGGTCAGCCGGGCGGTGGAGCGGGAGAGGCCGGAGCGCAGGCGGCCGAACCAGCCGGTGCGGGGCTCCTCCTCGGCCACCGGGGCGGCGGGCACCTCCGGCGCCACGGGCTCGTCCAGGAAGCCGGGCGGCAGGGGTTCCACCAGCTCCGGCTCGAAAGCCGCGGGCGCTTCGGGCAAGGCGCGGGCGGCGGGGGGCGCTGGTGGCGGCTCGGGCTT
>NZ_JACTUZ010000103.1 GCF_014490445.1 Pseudoroseomonas ludipueritiae
GCCTGCCCGGCCTGCGCGCCCGCGCCCGCGAGGCCCTGGGCCGCGAGCGCGATGCCATCCTGCTGGACCGCGCCCTGAGCCTGCTGGACGCGCTGGAGCGCGCCCTGGGCGACTTCTTCGAATTGCCCGACAGCCCGGCCCGCCCGCCCGCCGACCTGCTGAACGCGCATCTGACCGCCGCCGAGGCCCTGGCCGCCACCGATACCCGCCCCGGCGGCCTCCGCCTTTACGCAGGCGAGGAAGGCGAGCCCCTGGCTGTCCATCTCGCCAGCCTGCAGCCCGCCTTCCGCGAGCTGGCGCCGATGTCCCCCGCCTCCTGGCCCGCGCTGTTTGACGTGGCGCTGGAAGGCCCGCTGGCCCCCAGCGTCCGCATCAGCCGCGGGCGCGAGGGCGGGCGCCACCCGCGCGTCGCCATCCTGGGCCTGCTGGAAGCCCGGCTGCTGCATTTCGATCTCGCCGTGCTGGGCGCGCTGGAGGAAGGCGTCTGGCCCCAGGCCACCGACCCCGGCCCCTGGATGAGCCGCCCCATGCGCGCCGAATTCGGCCTGCCGGAGCCCGAGGCCCGTATCGGCCGCGTCGCCGCCGATTTCCTGCTCGCCGCCGCTTCCGCCCCCAATGCCGTGCTGGCGCGGGCGCGCAAGCGGGCCGGCAGCCCCACCGTGCCGTCGCGCTGGCTGACGCGGCTGGAAACCTTCCTCGGTGGCCAGCGGGATGAGCATGGCCAGGGCCTCGCCCTGCCGCAGAGCCCCGCCGTGGCCTGGGCCGCCGCGCTGGACATGCCGGAGGAGGTGCGCCCCTGCCCCCGCCCCGCCCCCTGCCCGCCGCCCGAGGCACGCCCGCGCGAGATCACCGTCACCGAGATCGCCGACCTCGTGGCGGATCCCTATGGCTACTACGCCCGCCGCGTGCTGCGCCTGGTGCCGCTGGATCCGCTGGACGCCGAGGTGGGCGCCAGCGACTACGGCAACCTGGTGCACAACACCATGAAGCGCTGGACCCAGAAGCTGGACGGCCAGCCCTGGGACACCGCCCAGGCCCGGGCCTGGTACGCCGAAGCCGCCGAACAGACCCTGGCCGAGGCCGCCGCCCGCCCCGGCCTGCTGGCCTTCTGGCGCCCGCGCCTGGCGCGCATCGGGGAGTTCGTGGTGGCGCAAGAAGCCGCGGCCGCCGCCGGCCACCGCATCCTGCAACGCCATGCCGAGGTGCCGGGCCGGCTGGAATTGCGCGGCACCGGCATCTTCCTGAAGGTGCGCGCCGACCGCATCGACCGGCTCTGCGACCACAGCCTCGCGCTGATCGACTACAAGACCGGCACGCCGCCCAGCAGCGGCGAGGTGGCCGATGGCCGCGCGCCGCAGTTGCCGCTGGAAGCCGCCATCGCCGAACACGGCGGCTTCGAGGGCATCCCGCCCGCCGCCACCTCCGCCCTCACCTACTGGCGCCTTTCCGGCGGCGGCACGGCGGGCGAGGTGAAGCCGGTGAAGGGCGACCCCATGGCCCTGGCCGCCGATGCGCTGGACAATACCGAGGCGCTGCTGCGCGACTTCCTGCTGGGCAGCCGCCGCTTCATGGCCCGCCCCCACCCGCGCCGCAGCCCGGTACGCCGCGACCATGACCATCTGGCGCGGGTGGCGGAATGGGGAAGCGAGGCGGAATGAGGGTGGTGCTTGTTCTGACAGCCGGGGCCAAGGGGCACTGCCCCTTGGAACCCCGCCGGGGTGGAAAGTCCACCCCGGACCCCGCTTCGGGTTTGGCGCGCCACGTCGCGAGGCTGGCTTGGATGAAAGGCCACGCGGGCTGAGGCCGCAGTCGCCGGAGGTCCATGACCTCCGGCGCGCCCAGCCTGTCACTTCTGAAAACAGATGGCGGGGTCCGGGGTGACACTGTCACCCCGGCGGGGGTTCCAAGGGGGCGGCGCCCCCTTGGCCCCGGCCGCCGCACAGACCACGGACCTCCATGCCGGAAAACTTCCTGATCCTGATGGGCGCCTTGCTGATCGAGGCCCTCATCGGCTACCCGCCGGGCCTGTTCCGCGCCATCCGTCATCCCGTGGTCTGGTTTGGTGCCCTGATCGGCTGGCTGGACCGCCGCCTGAACCTGGAGGCGCAGAGCTTCGCGCGGCGGCGCGCCATGGGTGTGCTGGCGCTTCTGGTACTGCTGCTGGTTGTGCTTCTGCCTGCTGCTGCCTTGCAGCTTTCCTTGTTGCCGCTGGGCTGGGGTGGCATCACGGCGCTGGCGGTGCTGGCCGCCACGCTGCCGGCGCAGCGCAGCCTGCACCAGCATGTGGAGGCCGTGGCGGAGGGGCTGGAGGAGCGCGGGCTGGAAGGCGGGCGCGCGGCGGTCTCCATGATCGTCGGCCGCAACCCGGAGAGTCTGGACGAGGCCGGCGTGGTGCGTGCCGCGACGGAAAGCCTGGCCGAGAACTTTTCCGATGGCGTGGTGGCGCCGGCTTTCTGGTGCGCGCTGGGCGGGCTGCCGGGCATCGTTTTCTATAAGGCCGTGAATACGGCGGACAGCATGGTTGGGCATCGCTCGGCGCGGCATGCGGCCTTCGGCTGGGCCTCGGCGCGGCTGGATGACCTGGTGAACCTGCCGGCCTCACGCCTTGCGGCTTTCTGGATCTGGCTGGCGGCGGCATTGCTGCCAGGCGCGGATGCGGGCGGCGCCTGGCGGGCTGTCTGGCGTGATGCGCGGCATCATCGCTCCCCCAATGCGGGTTGGCCGGAGGCGGCCATGGCCGGCGCGCTGGGTCTGCGGCTGGCGGGGCCGCGTGTTTACGGCGAAACGCGGGTGGAGGATGGCTGGATGGGCGATGGCCGCGCCGCCGCCATGCCGGAGGATCTGCGGCGCGCGCTGGCGCTCTACCGGCTGGCCTGCCGGCTGCAATTGCTGGCGCTGGCTTGGCTTTCCGCATTCTTGCTGAACTAGGCAAGAGCGCTGTTGCCAGCCCGGCACAGGAATGCCTAGGCTCGATGCCAAGCCCGCGCAAAGCGGGCAGTGAGCAGGGAGTCCAGGAAATGCGCTATTGCGCAAACGGGCGCGCATGCCCGCAGGGTGCCGCCTGACGATGGCCACTGTTGATATTCGTGACGTCCGCAAGAACTTCGGGAGCACCGCCATCCTCCACGGCGTCAGCGTGGGCATCGAGGATGGCGAGTTCGTTGTGCTGGTCGGCCCCTCCGGCTGCGGCAAATCCACGCTGCTGCGCATGATCGCGGGGCTGGAGAATATTTCCGGCGGTGAGGTCTCGATCGGCGGCCGCGTCGTCAACAATGTCGCGCCCAAGGACCGCGACATCGCCATGGTGTTCCAGAACTACGCGCTCTACCCGCACATGACGGTGCGGGACAACATGGCCTTCTCCATGAAGCTGGCCAAGGCGCCGGCCGAGGTCATTGAACGGGAAGTGACGCGCGCGGCGCGCATCCTGGGGCTGGACAAGCTGTTGGACCGCTACCCGCGCCAGCTCTCGGGTGGCCAGCGGCAGCGCGTGGCGATGGGCCGGGCCATTGTGCGCCACCCGCAGGTGTTTCTGTTCGACGAGCCGCTGTCCAACCTCGATGCCAAGCTGCGCGTGCAGATGCGGGCCGAGATCAAGGACCTGCATCAGCGGCTGAAGACCACCACCATCTATGTCACCCACGACCAGATCGAGGCCATGACCATGGCCGACAAGATCGTGGTGATGCATGGCGGCCACGTCGAGCAGATCGGCGCGCCGCTGGAGCTTTACGACCGCCCGGCCAACCTGTTTGTCGCGGGCTTCATCGGCTCTCCCGCCATGAACCTGATGCCGGGTACCGTGCGGGGCGGCGCCTTCCATCCCGATGGCGGCGGCGCGCCCTGGCCGCTGCCCACCGGCGCCTCCGCCGCCGAGGGCAGCCGCGCCACCTATGGCGTGCGGCCGGAGCACCTGCGGCTGGATGGCGCGGGCGTGCCCATCACGGTGACGCTGGTGGAGCCGACCGGCTCCGAAACCCAGGTCACCGGCCGCAGCGGCGAGGCCAGCGTCGTCGGCGCCTTCCGCGAGCGCATCTCCGCCCGGGTGGGCGAGACCATCCACGTGATGCCCGACCCGGCGCTGGCGCATCTCTTCCATGGAGAGACAGGGCAGCGGCTGAACTGATTGCAGGAACGGGCGCACACAAAAAAACCGCGCCCCAGCAAGGAGGACCACAAGAATGCACAACCTCACCCGCCGCGGGGCCCTCAGCCTCGGTGCCGGCGCGATGGCCGCCGGCATGCTGCCTGGCCTGGCCCGCGCCGCCATCCCCACCGGCAATGCCACCGCGCCGAAGCTGGAGGTGGAGAAGGGCGCCACGCTGCGCGTGCTGCGCCCCACCAAGTTCGTCGATGCCGATGAGACGGTGTTCCGCCAGAATACCCAGAAGTTCAGCGAACAGACCGGCGTGCAGATCCGCGTCGATTTCGCCGGCTGGGAAGACCTGCGGCCGCAGACCGCGGTTGCCGCCAATACCGGCGCCGGACCGGACGTGGTGGTGGCCTGGGCGGACGACCCGCATATCTATGCCGACAAGACGCTGGACCTGACGGAACTGGCCAATTACCTCGGCCAGAAATACGGCGGCTGGATGACGCTGCCGCAGCGCTTCGGCAAGAAGTGGGGCACGGATCAGTGGATCGCGCTGCCCATGGGCGGCTCCGGCGGCCCCTGCGTCTACCGCATCTCCTGGCTGAAGGAAGCGGGCTTCGACAGCCTGCCGACCGACCATGCCGGCTTCCTGAAGGCCTGCCAGGCGCTGAAGAAGAACGGCCACCCCGCCGGCTTCGCCCTGGGCAATGCGGTGGGCGACGGCAATGCCTATTGCAACTGGCTGCTCTGGAGCCATGGCGGCATGGTGGTCGATGAGCAGGGCAAGGTCGCCATCAACAGCCCCGAGACCGTCAATGCGCTGAAATACGCGCGGGAATTGTATCAGACCTTCATCCCCGGCACGCTTTCCTGGGGCGATGTCAACAACAACCGCGCCTACGCGGCGGGCGAGATCGGGCTGACGCAGAACGGCGTCTCCATGTATTTCTCGCTGAAGAACGACCCCAAGACCGCCGCCGTCGCCGCCGATACCGCCATGGCCCGCATGCCGCTGGCGCCGGGCGGCCAGATGGCGGAAAACGTGCTGCTGCTGAACGCCATGGTCTTCAAGCACACGAAATTCCCCAATGCCGCCAAGGAATACCTGCGCTTCATGATGGAGGCGGAGCAGTACGACACCTGGCTGACGGGCTGCGGCGGCTACTGGTCGCATCCGCTCAATGCCTATGCCGAGAGCGAGGTCTGGAAGAGCGACCCGAAGCTCGCTGTCTACCGCGACACCAACACCACGCCCTTCTGGTCCGGCTACAAGGGCCCGATCAGCCAGGCCTCCGGCTCCGTCGCTGCTGATTACGTGGTGGTGCAGATGTTCGCCGCCGCCTCCTCCGGCCAGGCGACGCCTGAGGAAGCGGCGCGTGAGGCCGAGCGCCGTGCCCGCCGCTACTACCGCTGAACCAGCCTGCCGATCCGCGCGGCCGTGGGAGAGATCCCACGGCCGTCCTGCAAGGATATGAACCATGTCCGTGAGCGCGACTGAGCCCACGACGAATTGGCGGCGCCCGCAGGTCAACCAGGGCTGGCTGGCGCGTCTGTTCGATTCCAAGACCTTCCTGGTCATCGCCTGCCTGACGCCGGCGCTGGGGCTGCTGCTGGTCTTCCTGACCTATCCGCTGGGCCTCGGCATCTGGCTGGCCTTTACCGATACGCATATCGGCCGTGGCGGCTATTTCATCGGGCTCGAGAATTTCGAATCCCTTTGGTACGACCGTGTCTTCTGGGGGGCGGTCTTCTACACTGTCTTCTATACGGCGGTGGCCACGGTGCTGAAATTCGGCCTGGGCCTCTGGCTGGCGCTGCTGCTGAACGAGAACCTGCCGCTGAAGTCGCTGCTGCGCGCCGTCATCCTGCTGCCCTGGATCGTGCCCACGGTGCTCTCGGCCATCGCCTTCTGGTGGATGTTCGATGCGCAGTTCTCCATCATCTCCTATGTCCTCGTGGATAAGCTGGGGCTGCTGGACCATTATATCGACTTCCTCGGCACGCCCTGGGCCGCGCGCTGGTCGCTGATCTTCGCCAATGTCTGGCGCGGCATCCCCTTCGTGGCCATCAGCCTGCTTGCCGGGCTGCAGACCATCCCGCCCTCGCTCTACGAGGCCGCGCTGCTGGATGGCGCCTCCTCCTGGCAGCGTTTCACGCGCATCACCGCGCCGCTGCTGATGCCGATCCTGGCGGTGGTGCTGACCTTCTCGGTCCTTTTCACCTTCACGGACTTCCAGTTGGTCTATGCCATCACGCGCGGCGGGCCGATCAACTCCACCCACCTGATGGCGACGCTGGCCTTCCAGCGCGGCATCCCCGGCGGGCAATTGGGCGAGGGCGCGGCCATCGCGGTCTCGATGATCCCCTTCCTGATCCTGGCCACGCTCTTCAGCTATTTCGCCCTTGCCCGCCGCAAGTGGCAGCAGGGAGAAGACAATGAGTAAGGCTGCCGCCGCCACCGCGGATGACGGCTCCAACCTGCTCTCCTGGCAGTCGCGCCAGCGGCGGGTGGTGACGGTCTATCTGCCGCTCATCTGCTTCGTCGTCATCCTGCTCTTCCCCTTCTATTGGATGACGGTGACGACCTTCAAACCCAATGCGGAACTCTACGACTACAAGAACTACAACCCTTTCTGGGTGGTGAGCCCGACGCTCGCCAACATCAAGAAGCTGCTGTTCGAGACCAGCTATCCGCACTGGCTCTTCAACACCATGCTGATCGCGGTGTGTTCCACCGTGCTCTCGCTGGTGGCTTCCGTGCTGGCCGCCTATGCCATCCAGCGGTTGCGCTTCAAGGGATCGGCCTATGTGGGGCTGGCGATCTATATCGCCTACCTCGTGCCGCCCTCGATCCTCTTCATCCCGCTGGCCAGCATGGTCTTCCAGCTCGGCCTCTTCGACAGCCCTTTTGCTCTCATCCTCACTTACCCAACCTTCCTGATCCCCTTCTGCACCTGGCTGCTCATCGGCTACTTCAAATCCATCCCCTATGAGCTGGAGGAATGCGCGCTGATCGACGGCGCCACCCGGTTGCAGATCCTGCGGCAGATCACCCTGCCCCTGGCGGTACCGGGGCTGATCAGCGCCGGCATCTTCTCCTTCACCCTGTCCTGGAACGAATTCATCTACGCCCTCGCCTTCATCTCCTCCTCGGAGAACAAGACGGTGCCTGTGGCGATCCTAACAGAACTCGTGCAGGGCGACGTGTATCAGTGGGGGGCGCTGATGGCGGGCTCCCTGCTGGGCTCGCTGCCGGTCGCGATCTTCTACTCGTTCTTTGTGGATTATTACGTCTCGTCGCTCACCGGAGCGGTGAAGGAATAAGACAGGTCGGGGGAATGAATTCCCCCGAACCCCCTTCTTTTTTCTTCGAGTCTGAATCCGGGCTGAAGTGAGTAGGTTCCGCCAGCAGCCACGGAAATCCGAGAAGAAGGCTCAAACCTATACGTTTGATAGGAGATTCATTCCCCGGCCTTCACCGCGCCAGCGCCAGCAGCGCATCCACATCCACGTGCCGCTCCAGATGCGCCGCCAGCGCATCCAGTGTAGCTTCCACCTCCGCCTCATGGCTGCGCCGCGCGGCAGGGGCGTCAAGGCGGGCCAGCCAGGCCGCCCGCTGCGCGTCATGCCCGAACAATCCATGGGCATAGGTGCCGACCACCCGCCCATCCGGCGATGTGGCGCCATCCGGCCGGCCATCCGCCAGCCGCAGGAAAGGCCGCGCCGTGTCCGGCCCGCTGGTGCAGCCGATATGCATCTCATAGCCCGCGAAAGGCACGGCATCGGGCAGGGAAGCGCCTTGCACCGCCTCCAGCCGCTTCTCGCCCGCCAGCACCGTTTCCACATCCAGCAGGCCGAGGCCGGGCGCTTCCCCGGGTGGGCCTTCCACGCCCTCGGGGTCGGCGATGCGGGTGCCCAGCATCTGGTAGCCGCCGCAAAGCCCCAGCACCGCGCCACCGCGCCGGTGATGCGCCAGGATGTCGATATCCCAACCCTCCCGCCGCAGCGCGGCGAGATCGGCCAACGTGGCCTTGGAACCGGGCAGCACCACCAGCGCCGCCTCGGCCGGGATAGGCTGGCCGGGGCGCAGCAGGCGCAGGTCGATGCCGGGCTCGGCCGCCAGCGGGTCCAGGTCGTCGAAGTTGGAAATGCGCGGCAGCAGCGGCACGGCCACGCAGGGGCGGCCGGGGCGCGGCGGGGGGATGCTGTCCAGCAGGTCCTGCGCATCCTCGGCCGGCAGGCGGCGGGCATCGTCGAAGAAGGGCACCAATCCCAGGGGCGACCAGCCGGTGCGGCGCGCGATCTCGGTCATGCCATCGGCAAAGAGCGAGAGGTCACCACGCATGCGGTTGACGATGAAGCCGCGGATCATCGCCGCATCCTCCTCGGCCACGACATGCCGCGTGCCGACAAGGCTGGCGATCACCCCACCCCGGTCGATATCCCCCACCAGCACCACCGGCACATCCGCTGCGCGGGCGAAGCCCATATTGGCGATATCGCCCGCGCGCAGGTTGATCTCGGAAGCGGAGCCGGCACCTTCCACCAGCACGATATCGGCTTCCTCGCGCAGGCTCGAAAAGCTTTGCAGCACGAAGGGCAGCAGCGAAGGCTTCATGCTCTGGTATTCACGCGCGCGCGCCGTGGCATGCACGCGGCCCTGCACCACCACCTGGGCGCCGATCTCGCTTTGCGGCTTCAGTAGCACCGGATTCATGTGCACGCTGGGCGCCACGCGGGCGGCGCGCGCCTGCAGAGCCTGGGCGCGGCCGATCTCGCCGCCATCGGGCGTGACGGCGGCATTGTTGGACATGTTCTGCGGCTTGAAAGGCCGCACCCGCAGCCCGCGCAGCACCAGCGCCCGCGCCAGGCCCGCCACCAGCAGCGATTTGCCGACGCTGCTGCCCGTGCCTTGCAGCATCAGCGCCCGCGCCATCAGAATTCGATGCCTTCCTGCGCCTTCACCCCTGCCGCGAAGTGGTGTTTGACCAGTTTCATCTCGGTCACCAGATCGGCGGCCTCCATCAGCGCCGGCGGGGCATTCCGCCCCGTCACCACCACGTGCAGGCCATGTGGCCGCGCCACCAGCGCCGCCACCACCTCCTCTACCGGCAGGTAGTCGTAGCGCAGCGCGATGCACAACTCGTCCAGCACCAGCAGGCCGAGGCCGGGGCGCCCCATCAGCTCCAGCGCCTTCTCCCAGGCGCGGCGGGCGGCGGCGACATCCCGCTCCCGGTCCTGGGTTTCCCAGGTGAAGCCCTCGCCCATGCTGTGCCATTCCAGGCCGGGCATGGCCTCCAGCGGCCCACGCTCCCCGGTGCTCCAGGCGCCCTTGATGAACTGCACCACGCCCACCTGGCGCCCACGCCCCAGCATCCGCAGCGCCAGCCCGAAGGCCGCCGTGCTCTTGCCCTTGCCGGCACCGGTATGGACCATCAGCAGGCCCTTCTCGACGGTCTTGCCCGCCACCTCGGCATCCTGCACCGCTTTGCGCTTCTGCATCTTCTCCCGGTGGCGGGCGGCCTCGGCATCCTCGGTCACGGCAATTCTCCCTTCAGCAGCAGCGGCAGCCCGGCGGCGATGAAATGCACATGGTCGGCGACCGCCGCGATGCGCTGGTTCAGCACCCCCGCCTTGTCCCGGAAGGCCCGGCCCAGCGCGCTCTCCGGCACGATGCCCAACCCCACCTCATTGGCCACCAGCACCGTGGGCGCGGCGCGGGCCCGCAGCGCGGCCTCCAGCGCCGCCGTCGCACCCTCCACGTCATGCCCGCCCAGCATCAGGTTGGTCAGCCACAGCGTCAGGCAATCCACCAGCACCGGCTGCGGCCTGGCCAGCGCCGCCGGCAGGTCCAGCGGCGCATCCACCGTCTGCCAGCGCCCGTCCCGCCGGGCGCGATGCTCGGCGATGCGGGCGCGCATCTCCTCGTCCCAGGCCTCGGCGGTGGCCAGGTAGACCCAAGGGGCGGGGTGACGGGCCAGCAGCGCCTCGGCATGGCGGGACTTGCCGGAGCGCGCGCCGCCCAGGACCAGGGTGATGCTCATGGCCGGCAGGACTAGCCGAAAGCCGCCCGGGCTGGCTATCACCCCACCAGAGCTAGGGAGCCCCCACCATGTCCGATACCCCGCCCGACCGCCTCTCCAACGACCCCTCCAGCCCCTTCTTCAACGAGGAAATCCTGAACCGCGGCATCGGCATCCGCTTCAAGGGCGTCGAGAAGACCAATGTCGAGGAATACTGCGTCAGCGAAGGCTGGGTGCGCCTGGCCGTCGGCAAGGGCGTGGACCGCAAGGGCAAGCCGCTGACCATGAAGGTGATGGGCACGGTCGAGCCCTATTTCCGCGATACCCAGGGCGGCTGAAGCCCAGGGGCGCCGCCCCTGGACCCCACTGGGGTGACAGTGTCACCCCAGACCCCGCCATCAGTTTGGCGCTGGTGGCACGCTGGTTCTGCCGGAGGTCATGGACCTCCGGCGACTGCGGCCTCAGTCCGCGTGGCCTTTTCCACATCAACGCCTGCGGCTGGCGCGGCGCCATGCCTTCTCGGCCTAGCTCCTGAAACTGGTAGCGGGGTCCGGGGTGGACTTTCCACCCCGGCGGGAGTGTCCAGAGAGGGCGGAGCCCTCTTTGGCCCCGGCCCCTCACCACTCCGCGTTTGACTTCCGCCCCGCCCACAGCCTAACCACAAGGCTCTGATGGTCCTTCCGCGAGGAGGGTGAAAAGGGAACGCGGTGCAACGCCGCGGCTGCCCCCGCAACTGTAAGTGGAGAGCGTCCCGCCGCTGCGGCCACTGGAAGGCGACTTCCGGGAAGGCCGGCGGGCCGTGCCTGATCCACGAGCCAGGAGACCTGCCATCGCCCATCGAGATCGTGCCGCCGGGCGGGGTGCCCCGGAGTGGCAGAGGCGCCCGGCATGGCTTGGCGCCGACCCGTGCGCCTGCGCGCGGGCGATCGGCGCCCCGGAGACTGGAGGTGCCCGCCTTGCCTGAGGCCGAAGCCAAGCCTGTGCTGCATGTCTGCACCACCTGCCGTGCCGGCAATCCGCTGGCGGAGGGCGAGGCGCCGCCCGGCCGCCATTTGCATGACGCCGTGGCCGCCGCCCTGGCGGCCCATGCGGCGCCGCCGGTGGAACTCCGTCCCGTGAAATGCATGGCCGCCTGCGACCATGGCTGCACCGCCGCCATGACGGCGCCGGGCAAGTGGGGCTACCTGCTGGGGCGGCTCGACCTCTCCCATGCCGAGGACCTGTTGGCCTATGGCGCCGCTTATGCCGCCAGCGGCAGCGGGGCCGTGCTGCCCTCCCGCCGCCCTGCTTCCCTGCGTTCGGTCGTGCTCGGCCGCCTTCCTTCCCTGATGGAGCCCCAGTCGTGAGCAAACTCGAAAAGGTGCCGGCCACCATCGTCACCGGCTTTCTTGGCGCGGGAAAGACCACGCTGGTGCGGCATGTCATGGCGCAGGCGGCGGGGCGGCGCATCGCCATCATCGTCAATGAATTCGGCAGCCTCGGCATCGATGGCGACCTGCTGAAGTCCTGCGGCATCCCGGGCTGCGAGGAAGACAACATCGTCGAACTGGCCAATGGTTGTATCTGCTGCACCGTGGCCGATGACTTCCTGCCCACCATGACCGCGCTGCTGGACCGGCCGGAGCCGCCGGAGCATATTTTGATCGAGACCTCCGGCCTGGCCTTGCCGAAGCCGCTGATCAAGGCCTTCAACTGGCCGGGCATCCGCTCCCGCGTCACGGTGGATGGCGTGGTGACGGTGGTGGATGGCCCCGCCGTGGCCGATGGCCGCTTCGCCGACGACCCGGCGGCGGTGGAAGCTCAGCGCGCGGCCGACGACAACCTGGACCACGACAACCCGCTGGCCGAGGTCTTCGAGGACCAGCTCGGCGCCGCCGACCTCGTGGTGCTGAACAAGGCCGACCTGCTGGACGATGCCGCCGTGACAAAGCTGCGGGCCGAGATCGCCACGCATCTGCCCCGGCAGGTGAAGGTGGTGGCGGCGCGGGAAGGCGCGCTGGACATCGCCGTGCTGCTGGGCCTGGGTGCCACGGCGGAAGACGACCTCGACGCCCGCCCCTCCCACCACGATGGCGCGGATGACCACGAGCACGACGATTTCGACAGTTTCGTTGTCCCCATGCCGGAAGCGGCGAGCGCCGAGGCGCTGGTGGAAAAGCTCTCGAAGATCGCAGGCGAGTTCGATATCCTGCGCATGAAGGGCTTTTCGAGTCTGCCCGGCAAGCCGATGCGCCTCGCGGTGCAGGGCGTCGGCACCCGCTTCCGCCACCATTTCGACCGCGCCTGGGCACCTGGCGAGGCACGGGATGGCCAGTTGGTGGTGATCGGCCAGGCCGGGCTGGACAAGGCGGCCATCGCCGCCGCCATCGCCGGATAGCGCCATGCACCTGCTGCCGCGCGAAACGCTGAGCCTGGACGCCGCCGAGCAGGCGGTGGACCTCGGCCACGCGCCGGCGGACCTGGTGCTGCTCTCCTTCAGCGACAGCGACCTTTCGGCGGCGGCGGCGGGCTGGGCCGCGCTGCCGGAACCACGCCCGACGCTGCGGCTGGCCAGCTTGGCAAAGCTGCGCCACCCCATGTCGGTGGACCTCTACGCCGAGCAGGTGCTGGCGGAATCCCGCGCCGTAGTCATCCGCCTGCTGGGCGGGCTGGATTACTGGCGCTACGGCGCCGAGGAAGTGGCCGCGCTCTGCCGCGCGCGTGGCATTCCCCTGGCGCTGCTGCCGGGGGAAGGCCGGCCGGATACGCGGCTGGCCGAACTCTCCACCATGGAACCGGCGCTGCTAGCACGGCTGGAAGCCTGCTGCCGCCATGGCGGTGCCGCGCATTGGGCGGCGGCGCTGCAACTGGCTGCCGCATCCGCCGGGTTGGGTGCGGCGCCCGCCACCGACCCACCGCCCCTGCCCGCCTTCGGGCGCCATGACTTCGGCATCACCGCCGATGGGCCGGACGTTGCGGTGGTCTTCTACCGCTCCCACCTGTTGGCCGATGACGTCGCGCCGATGCGGGTCTTGGCAAAAGCCCTGGCGGCGCGTGGGCTGAACCCGAGCGGCTTCTTTGCCGCCAGCCTGAAGGATGCGGAAGCCGCGCGCTTCGTCACCACCGAACTGGCGCAACTGCGCCCGGCGGTGGTGCTGAATGCCACGGCCTTTTCCGCACGGCAGGAGGGCGCCTCGCCGCTGGATGCCGCCGGCGTACCGGTGCTGCAACTGATGCTCTCCGGCGCACCCTGCGCGGCCTGGGAGGCTTCCTCGCGTGGCCTGTCGCAGGCCGATCTCGCCATGCAGGTCGTGCTGCCGGAACTGGACGGGCGGCTGCCCACCACCATCGTCGGCTTCAAGGCGGAAGCCGCGCCACTGCCTAGCCTGGATTTCTCCCCAACCCGGCTGCAACCTTTCGAAGCCGGCATCGCCCTGGCTGCGGACCGCGCGGCGGGCTGGGCATTGCTCCGCGTCACGCCGCCGGCCGGGCGGCGCCTCGGCATCATCCTCTCCGACTATCCCGGCGTGGCCGGCAGCGGGCAGGTTGGTCATGCGGTGGGCCTGGACTCCTTCGCATCCCTCGCCGCGCTGCTGGAGGATCTGTGCGGCGCCGGCTACGGTACGGAGCCGCTGGATGCCGCCGCGCTAACACAGGCCCTGACCACCGCGCAGCCCACCGCTTTCCTGAGCTTACAGGATTATTCAACGTTATTCGCCACGCTGCCCGCTGCGCTGCAGGAAGCTGTGGAAGCTGCCTGGGGCACACCGGCACAGGACAAGGCCCTCACCCCAGCCGGCTTCGCGCTGCGGCACCTGCGCATCGGTCAGTTGCTTCTGGCCGTGCAGCCCGACCGTGGGCGAGAGGCCGACCGCCGCGCCACGCATCACGACCCCAGCCTGCCACCGCGCCATGCCTTCATCGCCTTCTATCTCTGGCTGCGGAAGGCATTCGGCGCGCATGCGATGCTGCATCTCGGCACGCATGGCTCGTTGGAATGGCTGCCGGGCAAGGCGGTGGCACTGTCGGAAAGCTGCGCTCCAGCGGCGCTGACGCGCGGCCTGCCGGTGATCTACCCTTTCATCGTCACTAACCCTGGCGAGGCCGCCTTCGCCCGCCGCCGCTTGGGCGCGGTGACCATCGGCCATCTGACGCCCCCATTGAAATCCGCCGGCCACCACGGCGCCGCCGCCGAGCTGGAGCGGCTGATCGACGAATATGCCGCCGCCGATGGGCTGGATGCGCGGCGCACCGCCCTGCTCCGTCGCGACATCCTGGCCCGCGCGCAGGACACCGGATTGCTGGCCGAAAGCGCCATCCCCCCCGGCCTCCCGGAAGAGGAAACGCTGGCGAAGCTTGATGCCTGGCTCTGCGACGTCAAGGAAATGCAGATCCGGGACGGGCTGCATGTGCTGGGCCGCCCACCCGCCGGGCGCGACGCGCTGCTGGCCGCCCTGCAAACCGCGAACCCCGACACGCCGGACCTTGCCGCCCGCCTCGATGCCTGCGCCGGAGCGGAGCGCAGCGCCCTGCTGACGGCGCTGGATGCGCGCTTCATCGCCCCCGGCCCCGCCGGTGCGCCGACGCGCGGCCGCGCCGATGTGCTGCCCACCGGCCGCAACCTCTATGCCGTGGACCCGCGCGGCATTCCCAACCGTTCCGCCATGCTGCTAGCGGAGAAAGCGGCAGCCGAATTGCTGCGCCGCCATTTGCAGGACCATGGCGAATACCCGCGCAGCGTGGTGCTGGACCTCTGGGGCAGCACCACGCTGCGCACCGGCGGCGAGGACCTCGCCCTGGCCCTGGTGCTGCTGGGCACCCGTCCGCTGTGGGACAGCGGCTCCGCCCGCGTCACGGGCACCGAGATCCTGCCTCTCGCGCTGCTGGACCGGCCGCGCATCGATGTCACGCTGCGCATCTCCGGCCTCTTCCGCGACACTTTTTCGAATCAGATCGCGCTCTTCGACCAAGCCGTGCGCGCCGTGGCCGCCAGGGACGAGGCCGCCGACTGGAACCCGCTGGCTGCTGCTGCTCGGGACCTCTCCGGCGATGCGCTGCGGCAGGCCACCGCCCGCATCTTCGGCGCGGCGCCGGGCGCCTATGGCGCCGGCACGGACGCGGATTTTGCGGCCGCAGGCTGGAAGGATGCCGGGGCCGCTTATCTTGCCGGCTCCGCCAGCGCCTATGGCCAGGGCTTGGATGGCGCGCCGATGCAGGCCGCCCTGGCCCAACGCATCCGCGCCGCCGATACCTTCCTGCATATTCAGGACCACGCCGAGACCGACCTGCTCGACAGCCCCGATTTCGCCGCGCATGAAGGCGGCTTCGCGGCGGCGGCGCGCGTGCTGGGCACAGCCCCCGCCTTGTATCACCTGGACACCAGCAAGCCCGAGGCCCCGCGCGGCCGGGCGCTGGCGGAAGAAATCGCCCGCGTGGTGCGCGCCCGCGCTGCCAACCCGGAATGGATCGGCGGCATGATGCGCCATGGCTATCGCGGCGCTGCCGAGATCGCGCGGCCGCTGCACAGCCTGCATGCCTTCGCCACGACCCTGCCCACGCGGCTGGACCGGCAGTTCGACCTGATCTTCGAGGCCACCCTGGGCACGCCCGAGGTGCTGGCCTTCCTGCAACGGGAGAACCCGGAAGCCCTGGCAGGCATGCGCCAGGCCTTCGCCACCGCGCTGCGCCAGGGCCTCTGGCAGCCGCGCCGCAACAGCACGGCGGCGGAGCTGGAAGCATGACAGGCCAGACACGCGGTTGGTGCCCCAGCCTGCATGAGCCCATGCGTTCCGGCGACGGCTGGCTCTCGCGCATCAAGCCCCATGCGGCGCGAATCACGGCGGAGCAGGCCCGCATCATCGCGCGGGAAGCAGCGCGGCTTGGCAATGGCGCGGTCGACCTGACGCAACGTGGTAATCTGCAGCCGCGTGGATTTTCCGGCGCCGGCGCTGTGGCTTTCGCCAGCGCCATGGTCGCCGCCGGCCTCGCGCACGCGGACCCAGCGGTGGAACGCAACCGCAATCTGCTGGCGCCGCCGCTCCTGGGCCACGACCCCGGGATCGCTCCTGGCACCGCCGCATTCGTGGAAGCGCTTGCGGCGGCCATGGCCGAATGGCCGACGCTGCCGGGCAAGTTCGGCGTGCTTGTCGATGGCGGCGGCAGCCTGCCGCTGGCCGGCGAAAGCGCCGATATCATGCTGCGCCACACCGGCCCATGGGTGGAACTGCGCCTCGGCGGCGGCGATGCGCTGGCGCGCTGCGCCCCGGCCGCAGCCGTGGCCGCCACCACCGCCCTGGCGCGCCATTTTACTACCCTCGCCCCGGCGCGCCGGATGCGGCAAGCCGTGGCGGCGCA
>NZ_JACTUZ010000104.1 GCF_014490445.1 Pseudoroseomonas ludipueritiae
CCGAAAGCGGCTGGCCCGCCTCCCAGGCAACCGCAGCGCGTGTCTTCATCGTTGCGCTTCCTCCATTTCTTGTTCTTGAGCATAATTCAGAACTTGCCGGCATCCAGAAATTTCGCGCGGCCGCCGCTTTCTTCCAGAAGGCGCAGGGCTTGCCTGGGCAAAGGCTGCTGCGGCATGACCATTTTCTGGCCATGCCGCGCTGCCGCTTAGCGCGACGGGCTGCCCGTACCCGGCGAGGAGGGTGCAGTGGTGGACGGCAATTGCGGCGGCGGCGCGCCGCCTGTCGCCGCCGCACCGGCCGAATTCCTTTGAGCGCCGCTCATCGCCGCGCCGGAGCCCAGATTGCCTTCCGGCCGCCCCTGGGCAGGCGTGTTGCTTGCGCCGGGCGGGCGGGGGCTGTGGGTCTGGGGCACCGGCTGTGCCGTGCTACCCGTGCTCCCCGTTCCGGAGGATTGCTTCTGGGCATCGTTCATCGCGGCGCCGGATTGCAGATTTCCGTCTGTCCTCGGGCCGGAAGAACCCTGGGGCGCCTGCGCCAGGGAGGCGGGAGGAATGGCGAGGAGCGAGACGAGCAGGGCCAAACCCGTGGCTGTGGTCTTCATAAGCGTCCTCCTTATTGGAGAGCGCCTTCGCGCCCTCTGGGCCAGCATAGGATAGAACGTCTGGTGGAAGCGAAGCCAAGATTAACAACGCCAGGCGTGATATCTCGCGTTCTGCTGATGCCAGGACCAGCTCCCGGATGTTCGAAGCATGTCCTGGCGTTTATTGCACTGCAGCGAAAATCACGACGTCCCGCCAGCCTTTCTGCCTGCCGCTCTGGGCGAAGTCACCGGCCGCAGATTGCCCTTTACCATCCCCCGGCATTTGCTCCATGCTCACGTCATAGTTTCGATATCGAATCTTCAAACAAGCTCGTGATGTCGCAGAACCGCTAGAACAAGACGGAAGAACCGGCAGGGAGAGAAGCATGTCCGAGACGATCAGGATTCATCCTTTGGTCGATCAGGGCCTCAAGCCGTCATCGGCACAGTTCTCCGGCGGAACACTGGTCTGTCATTGCAAGGAGCGGCCGGTCAAGGTCAGGGTTTCCGGGCAGGTGGCCCATGACCATGCCTGTGGCTGCACGAAATGCTGGAAGCCGCCGGGGGCCACCTTCTCCCTCGTGGCCGTCGTGCCGCGCGACAAGCTGGAGGTGATCGAGAATGGCGACAAGCTGGCGATCGTCGACAACACGGCCGCCATCCAGCGTTATGCCTGCACCGCTTGCGGCGTGCATATGTACGGGCGCATCGAGAACAAGAACCATCCGTTCTACGGCCTCGACTTCGTGCATCCCGAACTGTTCCAGGAGCCCGGCTGGGCGCCGCCGGAATTCGCCGCCTTCGTCTCCTCGGTGATCGAATCGGGCTACAAGCCCGAGCGGATGGGCGCCTTGCGCTCCCGCCTCAAGGAAATCGGCCTGGAGCCTTACGATTGCCTCTCGCCGCCATTGATGGATGCCATCGCGGCACATGGCGCCAAGGCATCCAGCGTGCCGCCGCCCTGACTTTGCCGTGATGCGGGGCGGCCCGGGCGGCCGCCCCTCGCCCGCCTACTCGACGATCATGTTGCCGGTCATGCCACGCTCCTCCAGCCCCCGGATGCGGAAGGTGAAGGTGCCCGTGCGCACCGGCACAAAGAAGACCTCGACCTCGCCCACATCGTCGAAGTCCAGCTCTTCCAGAACGCTGGTCTTGATCTCCGTCTTGCCGACCGCGACCTGGCGGATCCAGACATTGCGCCAGAAGTCGGGCGCTACGAGGTTGTATTCCCGCCGGCCGGCGGCGGCGATACGCAGACGGTAATAGCGGCCGGTTTCCAGCTTGTATTCCCGCTGGGACAGGGAGAAATCATCCTCGGCCGATCCCATGACCAGGGGTTCCAGCCGCTGCGGACGGGTAGCGAGATCGCCGCGCGCCAGCGCCTGCTGGCTGCTCCAGGCCCCTGCCCAGGCGATGGCCAGAGCCGCCATTCCCAATCTTCTTCTGCTCAGGCTGATCGGCATCTTTGCGCCTCCCCCGGCGATGTTTTTGTTGCGCGCAGAGGATGATACGGTCCGATGCCCACGCTCAAGCACAAATGGCCACCGTTCCTCATCCGGCCGGCTCGGGAAAGCGCCGCGCCAGTTCGGCGCGCAGCAGGGCAAGGCTTGCGGCATGGCCTTTCGGATTCTCCAGCACACCACGCAAGGAACTGGGCGGGCGCCCGAAGACCGCGATGCGGTCCGCCAAGGCCAGCGCATCCTCCAGCTGATGCGTCACCAGCACCGTGGTGATGCCGCGTTCCGCGATCAGTTCTCCCAGCAGGGCGCGCAGCCGGGCCGCCGTGGCCTCGTCCAGGGAGACAAGGGGCTCGTCCAGCACCAGCAGTTCCGGGTCCACCACCAGCGCCCGCGCCAGTGCCGCGCGGCGCGCCATGCCCAGCGACAGTTCGCCGGGAAAGCGCGCGCCCCAGCCCCCCAGCCCGACCCGCTCCAGCCAATGGGCCGCCGCCTCCGGCGGCCGCCCCGCGGCCCTGGCGGCGAGGTGGAGGTTGGCCTCGATGCTGCGCCAGGGCAGCAGCCGCGGCTCCTGGAAGACAACGCCCAAGCGCCCCGGCCGGTGCAGCACCGCGCCCTCGAAGGCGGTGTCCAGGCCCAGCAGGATACGCAGCGCCGTGGTCTTGCCGCAGCCCGAGGGGCCGAGCACGGCGGTGACGCTGCCCGGGGGGAACTGAAGCCGCAGGTCCCGCAGCGCCTCCAGCGACGGTTGCCGGGGGCGGCGGTACAGCTTGCGCCGGATCTCCAGCGTCAGGGTCGCAGGGGGCATCTCAGGCAAGGCCGCGCCAGGCCCGCGCACGGCGCTCGGCCGGGCGCATCAGCCCGCCCTCGATGAGCAGCATCACGGCCGCGAAGGTCAGGGCATAGGCCAGCAGGCCCGCCACGTCGAAGACTTGGAAGCGCAGGTTCATCTCGAAGCCGACGCCGCTGGGCCGCCCCAGCAGCTCGGCCACCAGCACGATCTTCCAGGCAGTGGCCAGCCCGGCCCGCGCGGCGGCGGCGAGATAGGGCTGCAACTGCGGCAGAACCACGTCGCGCCAGCGCGCCACGGTACCGAAGCGATAAACCCGCGCCATTTCCTCGAAGCCTGGATCGAGCGCCCTCGCGCCCTCGCGTAGCGCCACCGCCACGCCGGGCAGCTTGACCAGCGCGACGGCGACCACCGTCGCCGCCTCGGTCTGGCCGAACCAGATATAGGCCAGCAGGATCACCACCAGGGCCGGCAGGTTGAGCAGCAGCACCAGCCAGAAATCCCCCGCCGCATCGGCCATGCGGGAGCGCCCCATCAGGATGCCGAGGGCGCTGCCGGCCAGCATGGCCAGCAGGAAGGCCCCGAGCACGCGCGCCAGCGTGGCCCCGAGTGCCCGGGGCAGGCTGCCATCCGCCATGACCTCCGCGGCGGCCCGCAGCACCGCGGGCGGGTCCGGCAGGGCACGGTCTCCGGCCCAGGCGGCGATCCCCCACCACAGGGCCAGGAAGCCGAGGGCGGAGCCGAGCCGGGCCAGCAGCAGCCCATGGTCCGCCAGGAAGCCGGGAGCGGCGTCGCGCCACTGCGCTTCCGGCAGTTGTTGCCTCATGGTGCCGCGCCGGCGGGGCGGTAGAAGCTGCCCGGCGGCAGGGTGGTGGCATGGCCGACCAGCTTTGTGCCGCCCAGTTCCGCCATCACGGCGTAGAGGCGCGCCGCATCGGCCTCCTCGGCCGCCACCGGCCGGCGCGGGATGCCGGCGCGGAAGCGATCCCGCAGCCGCAGGAACATGGCCTCCGAACTGGCCTGCATCTGCGGCCGCAGTGCCTGCCACTCGGCATCCTCCTCGCGCAGGATCGCCTTGGCGCGGGCGGAGGCGCGCAACAGCCCATCGACCAGCGGGCGGTTGGCCAGGGCCCAGCGCTCATCGAAGATATAGCCCAGCATGGCCACCGGGCCGGCGGCGCCAAGATCCTCTTCCACCCTCTCGATGGCCAGCCATTCGCGGGCGCCTTCCGCTTCCAACCGGGCGGCGAAGTTCCAGAAGACCAGCGCCGCATCCAGCCTCCCCCGCAGCAACTGCTCGGCCAGCAGCGGCGGGGCGCCATAAACCGGCTCTGTTTCCGCCGGCAGGTCGATGCCCTCGCGCCGGGCGCGGGCCACCAGCAGCAGCCAGGCCTTGTCGAGCGGCCCGCCGGAGACGCCGATGCGGCGGCCGCGCAGGCCGGCGAAACCGCTGGGCACCGAGCCGGCCGGCACCATCACGGAGCCGATGCTGGTGGAGAAGGGCGCGAATTGCAGCGGCTGCTCCTGCGCGCGCTGGCGCGCCACCCAGAGCCAGTCGCCGACGATGACATCCACCGTGCCCGCCTGCAGCGCCACGCGGCCGGCCTCGTTGGAGGCCAGGGGTACCGCCTCGATGCCGATGCCCTCGGCCGCCGCCAGGCCATGCCGCGCCATGGTATCCAGTTCCCAGGCCAGGGTGCCGAAGCGGAGAACCCCGACCCGCAGCGTGCCGGAAGAAGCGGCGTGGCCAGGACAAGGCGCCAGCCCGGCCAGTCCAGCCATGGCGAGCAAGGCCCTTCGGTGCAGCATCCGCGCATCCTCCCATCTTCTTGCTTGCTAGGAAGCCTAACGCCTGCAGCGGCTTTTCTGGAAGCGCCACGCTCGGTGATGCGGCAGGCGCGAAGCCAGTGGCCTCAGGCCGGCATATCCGCGGCGCGCCGCGCCATCCCGGCATCCCTGGCCGGAGGCGATCCGAACATCCGGCCATATTCGCGGGTGAACTGCGACACGCTTTCGTAACCCACCGCGAAGGCCGCGCCGCTGGCCGAGCGCCCTTCCCCCATCATCAGCCGGCGCGCCTCGATCAGGCGCAACTGCTTCTGGAACTGCAGGGGCGAGAGCGAGGTGACGCCACGGAAATGCTGGTGGAAGGAGGAAAGGCTCATCCCCGCCACCGCCGCCAGGCTCTCCACCGGCAGGGGCTCGGTGAAGCGGGCGCGCAGCACCGCCACGGCGCGGGAGATGCGCTGCACATGGCCCTCCGGCCAGCCCAGCCGGCGGATGGCCGCGCCGTGCCGGCCGGCGAGCAGCCAGTAATGCAGTTCCCGCAGCAGGGAAGCCTGCAGCACCGGCAGGGCCGCCGGGCGGCCAAGCAGTTGCATCAGCCGCGTCGCCGCCCCGGTGACCTCGGCCTCGGTGGGCTCCACCCGCACCGCCTCGCCACCGGCGGCGGCACCGGCCTCCCCCATCTCCAGGCAAAGTTCCGCGATCATGCCTGGATCAAGCTCCACCACCAGCGACAGATAGGGCTTTTCCGCGCTCGCCTGGGTGATCTGGCTGATGGTGGGAACATCGGCCGTGATCAGCAGCAGATCTCCGGCTCCGAAGGCGAACTCCCGCACACCCATGGCGACATGCTTGCCACCCTGCACCACAAGGCAGGCCAGGGGGCGGGAGATGTCATGCACCAGCCCACTGGGGGCCGTGGCGCGGACGGTGCTCAGGCCGGGAATGGCGGTGGGGGCGATGCCATGCTCATCGGCATGCGCCTCGCCATGGCGGCGGACCAGATCGACAAGGCTGCTCATGCGCCCATGCTAGCGACGGAAAACGTCGCCCGCATCCGTCGTCGCAGAATCGGGCAAGCAACCGCGAGGTTCCGGTAAGGACTCCGGCTCAGGCCCCAGCGATGATCACGGTGGAATTCGCAAGGGGCTCAGCCATGACCACCATCTCCCTCATCACCGGCGCCAGCCGCGGGCTTGGCCGCAACACGGCGCGCAGCATCGCCGCCCGTGGCGGCGATCTTGTCCTGACCTACCAGAGCCGCGCCGGGGAAGCGCAGGCCCTTGTCGCGGAGATCGCCGCCATGGGGCGCAAGGCCGTTGCCCTGCAACTCGATGTCGGCGATGTCGCCACCTTCCCCGCCTTCACCGCCACGTTGCAAAAGGCGCTCGGCGAGACCTGGGGGCGCGACCGCCTCGACCATCTCGTCAACAATGCCGGGCATGGTGACCACGCCCTGATCGCCGATACCACCGAGGCGCAATTCGACCGGTTGGTGGATGTGCATTTCAAGGGCGTCTTTTTTCTCACCCAGGCCCTGCTGCCGCTGCTGGCGGATGGCGGCCGCATCGTGAACCTTTCCTCGGGCCTCACGCGCGTCTCGGCGCCGGGCTGGGCGGCTTATTCGGCGGTGAAGGGCGCGGTGGAGGTGCTTTCCGTCTATATGGCCAAGGAACTGGGCGCGCGCGGCATCACGGTCAACACCGTGGCACCGGGCGCGATCGAGACGGATTTCTTCGGCGGCGCGGTGCGGGACACGCCAGAGTTCAACAGGCTCTTCGCCGAGATGACGGCGCTCGGCCGTGTCGGCGTGCCCGATGACATCGGCCCGATGATCGCGAGCCTGCTCGGCCCGGATAACCGCTGGGTCACGGCGCAGCGGATCGAGGTATCGGGCGGCCAAGGGCATCTGACCGCGGCAAGGCGAGGCCGGGATATGCATGGCACCGGAGGAGCGGGGACGATCGGCCGGCTCTATGCCCTGAATGCTGGCGATTCCACGCCTCGATGAAGCAGGCCGCGGCCATCCTGCGGGATGGAGCGGTGCAGCCCCGGCTCTTGCGCCCTGGGCGGGGCGCCGCCATTGACCCTGCCTGGCCGGCATGGCAGGCAAGAGCCATGCCCCAACTCCAGGCCGCCCAGATCCCGGTCACGCCCTTCCAGCAGAATTGCGCCCTGATCTGGGACGCGGAAAGCGGGCGCGGCACGGTGATCGACCCCGGCGGCGATGTGCCGCGCATCCTTGCCGCGCTGGACAAGGCTGGTTTCAAGGTGGACCGCATTCTCCTCACCCATGGCCACCTGGACCATGCCGGCGCCGCCGCCGCCCTGAAGCGCGAGCTGGAAGCGCGCCAGGGCGAGGCCGTGCCGGTCGAGGGGCCGGACCACCGCGACGCCTTCCTTCTGGAGGGCCTGGCCGACCAGGGCGCGCGCTTCGGTATCGAGGGGCTGGAGAATGTCACCCCCGACCGCTGGCTGGCGGAGGGCGAGACGGTCTCCATCGCCGGGCAGGACTTCGCGGTGCTGCACTGCCCCGGCCACACACCGGGCCATCTGGCCTTCGTCTCCACCGCCCTGGGCGTGGCGGTGGTGGGAGACGTGATCTTCCGCGGCTCGGTCGGGCGCACCGACTTCCCCTACGGCGACCATGCGGCGCTGATCGCCTCCATCCACGACAAGCTGCTGCCACTGGGCGACGAGATCCGCTTCCTATGCGGACATGGCCCGGGCTCCACCTTCGGCGAGGAACGCCGTGCCAATCCCTTCCTCCAGGACCGGGGCTGAGGGCTGGGCCGCTCCTATCCGTTGACTCCTTGCCTGGGATTACCATGGGCCACCACGGAGTGGCCCGCGCTCCTGAGAACGAGGTGACACGATGGACATCGCACGCGCGGGGGCACAGCCCTCGGGAAAAGGGCCGGACGACTACTTCACCGGCACGGTCCGCATCGACCCCCTGTTCAGCCCGCCTGAGCCGGCCCGCGTCGCGGGCGCCCTGGTCACTTTCGAGCCCGGCGCCCGCACCGCCTGGCACACGCATCCCCTGGGGCAGACGCTGATCGTCACCGCCGGCTGTGGCTGGGTGCAGCGCGAGGGCGGGGCGGTGGAAGAGATCCGGCCCGGCGATGTGGTCTGGTTCCCGCCTGGCGAGAAGCATTGGCATGGTGCCACGGCCACCACCGCCATGAGCCACATCGCCATCCAGGAGAAGCTGAACGGCTCCCCCGTGGACTGGATGGAACAGGTCAGCGACGAGCAGTACCGGCGCTGAAGCACCCCATGGCCGACCGGCCAAAGTCCGGGCGCCAGAGAGTTCAGGAAAGGGCCGAACAATGCCCCATGTCATCGTCAAGCTTTACGCCGGCCGGTCCGAGCAGCAGAAGGCACGGATCGCGGAGGAAGTGACCAAGGCCATCATGGCCGCCACGGGCAATGGGGAAAGCTCCGTGTCGGTCAGCATCGAGGATGTCCAGCCAAGCGACTGGACCGAAGCGGTCTACCGGCCGGATATCCTGGAGAAGCCCGACACGCTCTACAAGAAGCCCGGCTACTAGCCCCCGGTGACGGCGCCGGCCGGAAGCCGGCCCACGGAGGCGCGGCCCTCCTCTATCGCCCGGCCGCAGCCACGCGCTTCCTAGCTCGCTTTCGTTGGGCGGTCTCTGCCGGCTTCCTTGCGGGAGCGCTGGCTCTTGATGTGGTCGATCAATGCCCGCAGCTTGGCGTCCATGTTCCGGCGGCTGGGGTAGTAGAGATAGAAGCCCGGAAAGGGCAGGCTGAATCCCTGTAGCAGCGGCACCAGCTCGCCGCGTTCCAGGAAGGCCCGGAAGGTATCCGCCATGCCGAAGGTGATTCCGGCACCGCTGACCGCCATCCGGATCATCAGCCCCATGTCATTGGTCGTGACCTCGGGCGCCACATCCACAGCGAAGTCGCGCCCCCCTTCCGTGAATTCCCAGCGGTAGGGCGGATGATGGGGTGCCGGGCGCCAGCCGATGCAGCGGTGCCTCGCGAGATCCCGGGGATGCCCGGGCTCTCCCCGCTCCGCCAGATAGGACGGCGAGCAGACGGCAAGCTGGTGCTGATCATCCGAGACAGGCACAGCGATCATGTCCTGCTCGATCACCTCCCCAAGCCGCACGCCGGCATCGAAGCCCATGCCGATGATATCGCCTTCCTCATCGGTGACGAGGATATCGAGTTGCACTTCCGGAAAGGCCCGCGTGAAGCTCGTGAGGAGCGGGCCGGACAGGAAGCTCTCCGCGATCGAGGAAACCGCCAGGCGCAACTGGCCCCGCGGCGTTCCGCCGAGGTCACGGACATTGTCCATGGCCGAGCGCAGTTCCGCGATCGCGGGTGCGGCCTCGGCGCGCAGCTTCTCGCCCGCCTCGGTCAGCCCGACACTTCGCGTCGTCCGGCGGAACAGGGCGGTGCCAAGCGCCTCCTCCAGCCGCCTGATGGACTGGCTGATGGCCGACCGGGTGACACCCAGGCGGTCGGCGGCGCCCCGGAAGCTCCGTTCCTCCGCCACGGTGGCGAACACGGCAAGGGCGTTGAGGTCATAGGACATTGTCCAGTTATACTCACCAACGCGTCGTGCATATCGCCAATTATGCTACTGCCGCCACGGTCCTAACTTCTCCCCGGCCAGCAGGCGGCCGCCATCCCGGCGCCGGCTGAAGAAACAGGAAGGAGAAGCCATCATGGCCTTGGACAAGGTTGTTCTCGTCACCGGCGCATCCAGCGGCATCGGCGCCGGCATCGCCCGGGAACTCGCGGCCGCCGGCGCGAGCCTTGTGCTTGGCGCCCGCCGCACGGACCGGCTGGATGCCCTGGCCGGTGAGCTGGGCGGCAGCCGTCTGGTGACACGCCACCTCGACGTCACCGACCGCGACAGCCTCGCCGCCTTCGTGGCAGCCGGGCGGGAAGCCTTCGGCCGCGTGGACGCGATCGTCAACAATGCCGGGGTCATGCCACTCTCCCCCATGGCCTCCTTGAAGGTCGATGAGTGGGACCGGATGGTCGACGTCAACATCAAAGGCGTTCTCTATGGCATCGCGGCCGTGCTGCCTGAGATGACGGCCCGTGGTTCCGGCCACATCGTCAACATCGCCTCGATCGGCGCGCTGGCCGTTTCGCCGACGGCGGCCGTGTATTGCGCGACCAAGTTCGCCGTGCGTGCGATCTCGGACGGTCTGCGGCAGGAGCGCGACGATATCCGCGTCACCTGCATTCACCCGGGCGTGGTGGAGAGCGAACTCGCCAACACGATCACCGACCCGACCGCTGCCAGCGCCATGAAGCAGTATCGCGCCATCGCCCTCCAGCCCGACGCCATCGGCCGCGCCGTACGCTACGCGATGGAACAGCCCGATGACGTGGATGTCAGCGAAATCGTCGTGCGCCCGACGCGGGGGGCGCATTGATGCGCAACACCGTGGCGAGCGTGATGGCCGTGGCGCTCGGCTTCCTCAATCCCAACCTCGTGGAGGCAACCTTGTTGCGAGCAACGCATCCTTATGCCGGCATGTGGGTCACCGATGACGGGCGGGTGCGCCATCAGCTTCTGCCAGATGGCCGCTACGACGAGGCGAGAGGCTCGCGGGAAAGCGCCTACCGGGGACGGTACGAGGTGACGGGCACCCATATCGACTATTGGGATGACACCGGCTTCACCGCTGATGGCACCTTTGTCGATGCCGATACCCTTCATCATGGCGGCATGGTGCTGCGCCGGCGCCAGCGGCCAGGCGAGGCTTCCTCGCCTCCCTGATCCACCTCGCGCTCAACGCCCGGACATTTCCTGTTTTTCCAGTTCTCCTCAGCAGAAGGAGAAACGCTGCGGGTTTGGCACCTCTCCTGCGGCTGTTTCCCGACTGCATCTCGTGGCTTGGCCGCCGCCTGCACGCTCATCCTGGCCTCAGCCTCCATGCCACCCGCCTTCACCGGCACCGGAACCGGGGAACAGGGCCAGGTGGCGCGCGGCGTCGCCTCACCACCTTGGAACAGCGGCCCCAGGCCACCTCCTCCGCCAGGCCGCGGTCTTCCACCATGGCTTCGGTGCTGTGCGGCACCGGGATGGAGTGGAGCTCCGGCTCCGAGCCGTGCAGGATAGCTGTTCTGAACAAGAAACGGAGGAAGACCATGAGGAAGTCCACGATGCCGCCGGCCATGACAGGGAGCGGGGCAACGGGCCTGGAGGCTCAGGAGAGCCGCCTGGGCCGCCGGGCCCTGCTGCCCCTCCTGGCCGCACCGGCCTTCCTCTCCCGCCGGGCATGGGCGCAGGATGCCGCCTGGCCCTCACGCACCGTGACCATCATCGTTCCCTTCGCGCCCGGCTCCTCCTCGGACATCGTGGGGCGGGCCATGGCGGGGGAGATGGCCTCCTCCACCGGCAAACCCATCGTGGTGGAGAACCGCCCCGGCGCCACGGGTGAGCTGGGCGCGCGCGGCGTGGTCCGCAGCGCGCCGGACGGCTACACGCTGATGCACGCGCCGATCTCCACCTGGGCCATCAATGTCGCCCTGAGGCCCAACCTGGGCTACGACCCGGTGGGGCAGCTTACCGGCATCATGCAGACCGTCCGCACGCCGAATGTGCTGGTGGTGAACCCGCGGCAGGTGCCCGCGAACGACCTGCCCTCCTTCATCGCCTGGCTGAAGGGGAATCGCGCCTCCTATTCCTCCTCCGGCATCGGCTCCTCGGATCATCTGACGGCCGAGATGTTCAAGCAGGTGACCGGGACCGATGTTGCCCACGTGCCTTATTCCGGTGGCGCGCCGGCCACCACCGACCTGATTGGCGGCACGGTGCAGATGTCCTTCCAGAACCTCGGCTCCATCCTGCCGCAGATCCAGGATGGCCGGGTGAAGCCCATCCTGATCACCTCCGAGGCACGGAATGCGCTGCTGCCGAATGTGCCGGCAGCGGGGGAAGCGGGCCTCAGCGACTTCGTCATCTATTCCTGGCAGGCCTTTGGCGGGCCGGCCGGGATGCCGCCGAGCCTGGTCGCGAAGATCCACGCGGCCGCGGCGGCCGCCCTCCGCTCCGCCGATGTGACGCGCCGGATGAAGGAGATCGGCTTCGAGGTGGTGGCCAGCCGGCCCGAGGAGTTCGCCACCTTCCAGCGTGAGGAGATCGCGCGGTGGCGGCGCGTGGTGCAGGCCGGGAACATCACGCCGGGCTGAAGCCACCTGCCGCTGGACAGGAGCGGCTCCTGGGCTGCCCCGCCATGGCTGACGCGCCATGGCTGACGCGGGCGTCGCCGGAACGCGAGAAGCTCGGCATCTCTGCCGGGCTTTTTCCAAGGCCCTGATCATTGTCAGGAGATACTGCCGCGCCCGAAAGGATTCGAACCTGTCCCCCCACAGATGAGCAGGGTGACGATCGGAACGTCTCTGTGGCCGTCATGGAGTTTATCGAGGAACGTCAACAACATCCACCGGAACCCCGTTCTGGGCTTTCCCGACCACCTCGCATGATAGCCCCGGCACCTCACACCTGGGCCGCTGCCTTGGTGGCAACGATGCCGCGGTCACTGGTCTTGGCACCCAAAAAGAAGGTGCCGAGCAGCGGTCCGGTCACACCCGCCGGCAGCATCAGGGACATGCAGGCCGGGCCATCCCCAGGACCATGGACGCCGCCACGTCAGGCTGGCCGGACCGGCAGGCTCTTCAGCGTCTCCGCCGCCAGCCTGCGGGTGAGTTCGCCCGCAGGCATTTCCCGTCCCAGAGCCGCCGCCTGGCCCGCCCACAGGCTCATGAAGTCGCCCGACCCCCGAGGCTCCGTGTGGCCGCGCAGCGGAGCCAGAGAGCCACCGGCCGTTGGGAAAGCCGGAGCCAGCGCCGAGATCGGGCCGAGGTCCCGCATGACGCGGTTCAGGATGCCGCGGGCGGGGCGGCCGGTGAAGAGGTTGGTCAGCACCGTCTCCTGCTCGCCCGCGCGGCGCAGTGCCTCGCGGTGGGGCGCCGGGATCCTGGCCTCGGGCGTGAACAGGTAGGCGGTGCCCATCTGCACGGCCGACGCCCCGAGCGCCAGGGCGGCGCGGATGCCGCGCGCATCGCCGATGCCGCCCGCGGCGATCACCGGCACGCGCACCGCGTCGGCCACCCGCGGTATCAGGGCGAAGGTGCCGACCTGCGCCGCCATGTCGTCCGTCAGGAAGTTGCCGCGATGGCCGCCCGCCTCCAGACCCATGGCGATGACGGCGTCGCAGCCGCGCGCCTCCAGCCACCGCGCCTCGTCGACCGTGGTCGCGGAGGAGATGATGCGGGCGCCGGTGCGCCTGACGCGGTCCAGCAGGGATGGTTCCGGCAGCCCGAAATGAAAGCTGCACACGGCGGGCCGGGCTTCCTCCACGACGGTGCAGAAATCCGCGTCAAAAGGCGCGCGTCCACTGGCGGGCGGCGGCGCGCTGTGGTCCAGGCCGAACTCGGTGTAATAGCGCTCCAGTGCCTGGTGCCAGGCCGCGGCGCGCGCCGGGTCGGGTTCCGGCGAGGCATGGCAGAAGAAGTTCATGTTGAACGGCCGCGACGTGGCGGCCCTGACCTTCTGCACGGCTTCCCGCGCCTGCTGCGGCGTGTACTGCGCGCAGGCCAGCGAGCCGAGGCCCCCGGCCTCGCTGACGGCCGACACCATCTCGGGCGTCGTGCTCCCGGCCATGGGCGCCTGGATGATGGGCAGTTCGATGCCGAACAGGTCCAGGATGCGGCGGTCTGTCCAGGTCATGCTGGGTTCCTTACCGAAGCGGCCAGAGGAAGCGGCCAAAGCCGGATCATGAGAGTGCAGAGGATGGCGCCGAGCAGGACCTCCGCCGTGGCGGGGCGATGCTCAGGCAGGATGTTGAGCCCGATGTGCTTCTGCCCGATGTGCTCCACGGCGGCGCTGAGCACGCCGAGGTTCTCGACGTTCCGTGCGGAGGCGAGGATCGCCCCTGCCAACGCCTTGGGCTGGGAGCCATTCCCGCGTGGTGCGACTGGTTGAACAGATCCCGGATGGCCGGGTTCTTGAACAGCCGCTCGTACATCCGGCGGGTGATGTCGGGGCCGTGCGCCTCCAGGGCCGGGACCGTGGCCTTCACGGCCGAGATGGCCTGCGCGCTGAGCGGTCGCGGCATAACGAACCTCATAAGGTGCATCAACTGAACACCTTTATGGTCGCCTGGGTTAAAGGTGTAAATCTCTTACATCTTCTAGATGCGCCTGCCCCTTCGCACCGACTACGCGCTGCGCACGTTGATCGACCTGGGTCTGCGGCAGGACCGTCGTGTCTCCCCCATGCGCGGCCTTTGGCGGGTCTCCGGATGGCGAGCGCCCACGCCGGTCATAAAGCCGACTGGCCTTTCTTCCCGTGAGCAGACGTTGCGGCACAGCATCCATTGACGTCAGCTGAGTGGGCGTGGCCCCACCAACATCGACTGCCTGGGCTCGATGATGGAACCCTCGCGTCCCGGTAAAAAAGATGCGCCGCAGGTTCCGGCATTCCCGCGCAAGAGGCATTCCAGCACCATGACCACCGCTCCTCGTCGGCGCCTCAGTTCGAGGCAGATCGAAGTGTTCCGCGCCGTCATGATCGCGGGCTCGATCAGTGGCGCCTCCCGCGAGCTGAACGTGTCGCAGCCGGCCCTGAGCCGGCTGATCCGGCGCATGGAGGACTTGGTCGGCTTCCCGCTCTTCGAGCGCTCCAGCGGCCGGCTGCAGCCGACTGCCGAGGCGCAGATGGTTTTCGTGCGCCTGCAGCACATCCAGTCGCAACTCGACGGCCTGGACCACGCGATCGACCGCATCGCGCGCGGCGAGACCGGGCAGTTTCGCCTGGGCGCGTCGCCCAGCCTGGCGCGGCAGCTGGTGCCGGCGGCGCTGTCGCGCCTGCGGGGGCGCTTCCCGGACCTGCCGCTGCAACTGGACCAGTTGTCGCTGCCGCAGATCGTCGACTACCTCGCCTTGGCAAGCGGCGAATGCGCCGTGACGATCACGGCGGTGAGCCACCCCACCGTGGAATCGCGGCCGATCTGGCCGGGCCGGCTGGTCTGCATCATGCCGCGCAACCACCCGCTGGCCAGCCGGCACTGCGTCACGGCCGCCGACCTGGACGGCGCGCCGCTGATTGCCTGCGCCCCCGGCACGCCGCACCGCCAGATGGTCGAGACTGTCTTCGCCGAGGCGGGCGCGCAGCCGCGGGTGGTGGTGGTCGGGCAATTCGCGGAATCGGCTATCGGCCTCACCCAGGCCGGACTGGGCATCTCGGTGGTGGACGAGTTCACGGCCATGGACGCAGCCTCCGACCGCCTGGTGGTGGTGCCGCTGCCACCCGTGCCACGCTTCCACATCCACCTCAGCCACAACCGCAGGGTCGCGCGCTCCCGCTTCGCGGTGATCTTCGAGGCCATGCTGCTGGACCTGCTGCGCGCCAGGACACCTGAGCCCATGCCCTGAAGGCATGGGTAATGGCCATTTCGGCAGTGGCCTTCCTGCCGGAACCCGGCCGAGAGTGTGCGCCGGAGAGGAAACGCTGCATGACGATGCATGAAAGGCCGGTTGCCGTGGTGACCGGCGGCGCCGGCGCCCTGGGCCTGGCCATCTGCCGCCGCCTGGCGCGCAACGGCACCACGCCCATCCTGGTCGACCGCGACGCGGCCCGGCTGGCCGCGACGGCATCCGGGCTGGAGCGGGAATCCGGCATCCGGCCCGGCACCATCGCGCTGGACCTGACCGCGCCCGATGCGCCGGCCGCCATCATGGACCGGCTCGCCGCCGAATACGGCCGGCTGGACGTGCTGGTGAACAATGCCGGACTCAGCGCGGGGCACCGCATCGGCGATGTCACGCTCGCCGACTGGAACGCGGTGCTGCAGATCAACCTGACCGTGCCGATGCTGCTGTGCCAGGCGGCGATCCGCTTCTGGAAGGCGCAGAACGCGGGCGCCGTGGTGAACATGGCGTCGCGCACCTGGCTCAGCGGCTCCGGCCCGGCCTATACCGCCTCCAAGGCGGGGCTGGTGGGGCTGACGCGCTCGCTTGCCGTGCAGCTCGGGCCCATGAACGTCACCGCCAACGCGGTGGCCCCCAGCTTCATCAACACCAGCTTCAACCACCAGACCGGCCCGGAATTCGAGGCCCGGCACCTGCGGCTGGGTGTGCTGGCGCGCCTCTGCGAGCCGGAGGACGTGGCCAATGCGGTGGCCTTTCTGGCCTCGCCCGAGGCCAGCTTCATCACCGGCGAGGTGCTGCACGTCGCGGGCGGGGCGCAGCTCGCCGGCCGGCCGCAATCGGTGGCCCTGTGAGCCCGGCCGGCGCCTTTCTGGCGCTGTGGAACGACCTCGAGCATGGGCGAGAGCCGGAATACGACGACTGGCACACGCGCGAGCACGTGCCGGAACGCGTATCCGCGCCGGGCTTCCGCACCGGCCTGCGCTATGTCGACCGCTGCCACCCGCTGCACCGCTATTTCACCCTCTATGAGGTGGACGACATGGCGGCCTTCCACACCGCCGAGTACCGCGACCTGCTGCAGAACCCGACCCCGTGGTCGGCCTCCATGCGGCCGAGCTTCCGCAACTTCCTGCGCGTCACCTGCGCGGCGCGGCTGCGGTTCGGGTACGGGCGCGGCGGAGTGCTGGCTGTGCTGCGGGTGACGGAGGATGCAGGCGCTGCCGCCCGGCTGCGGGCGCTGGCCGCCATGCCCGGCATCGTCGCGGCCCGGCTGGGCCGGCACGATGCGGGCACGCCGACGGTGGCCT
>NZ_JACTUZ010000105.1 GCF_014490445.1 Pseudoroseomonas ludipueritiae
CTGCTGCGCGACCCCCGCGCCGCCATCGGCCTCGGCCTCGTGCTGCTGGCCGTGCTGGGGGCGGTGCTGACGCCGCTGCTGCCGCTGCCCGGGCCGGAGACGCCGGACTTCCTGGCCACCCTGGCGCCCCCCGGCGCCGGCCATCCGCTGGGCACCGACGACCTGGGGCGGGATACGCTCTCCCGCATCCTGGCCGGCGCCCGCGTTTCGCTGCTGGTGGGCATTGCCAGCGTCGGCGCAGCGCTGCTGCTGGGCGGCACCACCGGGCTGCTGGCCGGCTTCCTGGGCGGCTGGGTGGATACCGTGCTGATGCGGCTGATGGATGTGCTGCTGGCCTTCCCGGGCATCCTGCTCGCGCTCGGCATCACCGCCGCGCTGGGGGCATCCCTCGGCAACACGGTCATCGCCATCGCGGCGGTGAACCTGCCGGTGCTGGCACGCGTGGCGCGCGGGCAAGCATTGGCGCTGCGGGGGCTGGATTACGTGCGGGCGCAGCAGGCGCTGGGCTTCGGCGCCATGACCATCCTCTGGCGCACCGTGCTGCCCAACGCGCTCTCGCCCATCCTGGTGCAGGCCTCGGTGCTGCTGGCCTCCTCCATCATCACGGAATCCTACCTGTCCTTCCTCGGCCTCGGCGTGCAGCCGCCGACCCCAAGCTGGGGCAACATGCTGCGCGACGCCATCGGCTTCCTGGATCAGGCCCCCTGGCTCGCCTGGTTTCCCGGCCTCGCCATCTTCCTGACCGTGCTGGGCTTCAACCTGCTCGGCGACGGCCTGCGCGACCGGCTGGACCCGCGTGACTGATGCTTGCCTCCCACCGCAACACACCGCCCGTCGGAGCCTCCGCATGACCGCTTTGACTGATCGCCCCGCCCTCGGCCGCCGCGCCCTGCTGGCCGGCGCCGCCGCCCTGCCGGCCATCCTCGCAGGCACACGCGCCCAGGCCCAGGGCGCCGCGCGCACCCTGGCCATCGGCGTCGTCTCGGACCCGGTGACGCTGGACCCGGCCTTCTCCGGCTCCTTCTTCGAGAACCAGGTCCTCTACAACCTGCATGAGACGCTGCTGGTGGCGGCGCCGGATGGCACCGTCTCCGCCGGCCTCGCCGAATACAAGCAGGTCGACCCACTGACCTATGCCTTCACCCTGCGGCAGGGCCTGACCTTCCACGACGGCACGGCGCTGGATGCCGCCGCCGCCAAGGCCAATATCGACCGCTACCTCGACCCCGCCGTGGGCTCCATCCGCCGCCCGGATTTCGGCCCCGTGAAGGAAGTGGCGGTGACCGGCCCGCTGACCTTCGAGATCCGCCTGTCCTCGCCCTACGCGCCGCTGCCGCTGGTGCTGACCAACCGCGCCGGCATGATGGTCTCGCCCACCGCCGTGAAGGCCCTAGGCGCCGATTTCGCCGCCAGGGCGGTAGGCTGCGGCCCCTGGAAGCTGGCGAGCTGGACCAAGAACGCCGAGCTGGTGCTGGAGAAGTTCGACGGCTACTGGCGCGGCGCCCCGCAGAATTTCGACCGCCTGCTGTTCCGCCCGCTGCCGGATGAGACGGTGCGCCTGGCCAATCTGCGCAGCAACACGCTGCAGCTCATCGACAGCGTGCCGCCGCAGACCGTGGCCGCTCTGGGCCGGGAGAATGCGCTGCGCGTTTCGCAGATGCCGAGCCTGGGCTTCAATGCCTTCGCCTTCAACTGCACCCGCGCGCCCTTCAACGACAAGCGTTTGCGCCAGGCCTTCACGGCGGCTGTGGACCCGGCGGTGATCCAGAAGGTGGTATATTTCGACACCGGCCGCCCGGCCTCCGGCCCGCTCTCCCCCGCCGTGCCCTGGGCCTTCGACAACAACCTGCCCTCGCGCGGCGGCAAGCCGGAGGAAGCCAAGGCGCTGCTGAAGCAGGCCGGCACCAGCGGCCCGGTGCCGGTCACCATCACCGTCACCAATTCGCCGGCCATGGTGCGCATCGCGCAGATCCTGCAGGCTCAGGCCGGCGCCGCCGGCTTCAAGGTGGAGGTGCGGCAGATCGACCCGACCAGCCTCATCACCGTGCTGCGGCAGCGGGACTTCGACCTCTGCATGGCACCCTGGTCCGGCCGCTACGATCCGGACGGCAATATGTTCAACTACTTCACGCAGGACGGGCCGAACAACTTCGCCGGCTATGCCAGCGAGCCGGTGACCACCATGCTGCGGGAGGCCCGCTCGGTGGCCGGGCAGGCGGAGCGCGCCAAGCTCTACCAGGAATCCCAGCGCGTGGTGGCGGAGGACTGCGCCATGCTCTTCCTGCATTTCGACGCCATCATCCAGGCCTCCAGTGCCAAGCTGTCCTGGACGCAGTATCCGGACGCGGTCTTCCGGCTCTACGACGCCAAGTTGGGCTGACCTCTGCGGCGGCCGCCCAGGCGCGGGGCAGGCGAGGGCAGGTCCAGGGCCTCGGGGCCAGGCGCTCTTCCCCCTCAGGCCTCGCGCTGCCGGGCCTCCGCTCCGGCTCAGGCCTGTGCAGCGTCTTCGCCGGCCTTATCATCGTGGTGGGAATCGCCGTCGCCCGCAGGCGCCGCGCAGTCCCGGGCAATGATCCACGAGGAAACATCCATGGCTGCTTCCGACTTCGAGGTGCTGGACGAACGCTTCTCGCGCGTCCCGAACATGACGGCCAATCTCCACCGCCTCTACGACAAGTGCCATTGGGCGGAAGGCCCGGCCTATTTCCCTGCGGGGCGCTACCTCATCTGGTCCGACGCGCCCAACAACCGCATGCTGCGCTACGACGAGACGAATGATGTCGTCAGCGTCTTCCGCCAGCCGGCCCATAACAGCAACGGCAATACGGTGGACCGCCAGGGCCGGCTGGTGACCTGCGAGCACGGCATGCGGCGCGTGACACGCACGGAGCATGACGGCAGCATCACCGTCATCGCGGACCGCTACCAGGGCAAGCGGTTGAACAGCCCCAATGACGTGGTGGTGAAATCCGATGGCTCCATCTGGTTCACCGACCCGACCTACGGCATCGATTCCGACTACGAGGGCAACAAGGCGGAAAGCGAGATCGGCGCCTCCTATGTCTACCGTGTCGATGCGCATTCCGGCGAGGTCACCGTGGTCTGCGACGACTTCGTGAAGCCGAACGGCCTGGCCTTCTCGCCGGACGAGAGCCTGCTCTACGTGGTCGATACCGGCCGCACGCATGGGCCGGAGAATCCGGCGCATATGCGGGTGTTCGATGTGGCGGAGGGCGGCAGGCTCAGCGGCGGCAAGGTCTTCGCCGATTCCACCGCGGGCCTCTTCGACGGCTTCCGCCTGGATGACACCGGCCGGATCTGGACCTCGGCCGGCGATGGCATCCATGTCTACGACCCCGATGGCAGCCTGATCGGCAAGGTGCGGGTGCCGGAGGTGGTGGCCAATCTCTGCTTCGGCGGCCCGAAGCGGGACCGGATCTTCATCTGTGGCACCACCAGCCTTTACTCCGTGCGGATGTTCGTCAACGGCGCCAAGACCTTCTAGCGCGCCCCAGCGGCGATGGGTGTCGCCAGCCCCGCCAGCGCGATCCTGCACGGACCCGAAGGCGCTGTTCCTGATCCATGCCGATGCTCCCTGCGGGAAGCCGCAGGGCGCTGGCAGGGTAGGGGATCTGTGCCACACTTCCGGCATGTCGGATCTCTTTCCCCGCCTCTTCGCTTCCTTCGGCATGCGCGGCCATGAGTTGCGCAACCGGATCGGCTTCGCGGCCATGTCCTGCCGCCTCGCCGCCGGGGGACGGGCCACGCCCGCGCTGCTGAAGCACCTGGAGGCGCGGGCGGCCGGAGGCGCCGCCATCGTCATCACCGAAGCCATGCCAGCGGCGCGCTCCGCCGCAACGCCGACGCGCGTTTCCGCCTTTTCCGAGGATGCATTACCGGATCTCGCCGCCATGGCGGAGGTCATCGCGCGGCACGGCGCCCTGCCGGTGGGGCAGCTCTGGCATCCGGGCTCGGCCAATCGCGGCCAGCGCGCGGTGGATGCGGTGGGCGCCTCCGCGGTGCCGGACGGCCTTTCCTGGACCGTGCCGCGCATCCTGGCGGATGCGGAGATCGGAGCACTCTGCGAGGAATATGCCGAAACGGCACATCGCCTGCAGCGTGCCGGCTTTGCGGGGGTGGAGGTCTCGGCCGCGCATGGCTTCCTGCCGCTGCAATTCCTCTCCCCTGTCAGCAACCTGCGGCAGGACCGCTGGGGCGGCGACCTGTGGAACCGCAGCCGCTTCCTGCGCAACATCCTCGCGCTGATCCGCGAGCGCTGCGGCCCCGGCTTTCTTGTCGGCCTGAAGATGCCGGCGGATGACGGCCTCCCTGGCTCCATCGACCCGGAGGAAGCCGCGCGCATCACCGCGCTGATCGCCGCCGAGACACCGCCGGACTGGTTCTGCTACAGCCAGGGCACCCATGGCTGGTCCCTCGGCATGCATGCGCCGGACCAGCATGCCCCGCCGCTTCTCTACCGCGCCCTGTGGCGGCGGATGCGGCAGGCGGCGGGCGGCGTGCCGGTGGCCGCCGTGGCGCGCATCAACCACCCCGCCGCCGCCGAGGAACTGCTCTCCTCCGGCGAGGCCGATCTGGTGATGCTGGCGCGCCCGCTGCTGGCCGACCCGCGCTGGGCAGAGAAGGCGCGGCGCAACGCGCCCGAAAGCATCCGTCCCTGCCTGAACTGCAATGCCTGCTGGGGCGAGATCAACAAGGGCTCACCCATCGCCTGCGCCGTGAACCCGCGCGCCGGCGGCCGCGACGGCGATGGCCTGGCGCCGGCCAGTGCCGCGCGGCACGTGGTGGTGGTCGGCGGCGGGCCAGCGGGCCTTCAGGCAGCCATCTCCGCAGCCCGGCGAGGGCGACGGGTCACGCTGCTCTCCGCCCGCGCGCCAGGCGGGGCCGCGCGCATGGAATCCGCCTTGCCGGGTGGCGCCTCCATGGCCGCCTTTCTCGATTACCTCACCGCCGAAGCGACGCGCAGCGGCGTCAGGACGCAACAGGGCATTGCCAGCCCGGAGGCCATCCTGGCCCTGCGCCCGGATGCGGTGGTCCTGGCCACCGGTGCCAGCATGGCGCGCCCCACGGCCTTGCAGGGCAGCAGCACCGGCCTGGACCTACGCACCCTGCTCGCGGCGGCGCCGCCAGGCGGCGGCGTGGCGGTGCTCTATGACCACGATCACACCCCTGGCACCTATGCGGCGGCGGAGTGGCTGGCCGGCCGCTACGCCCGCCTGCTGCTGGTGACGCCGCGCGACAGCATCGCGCAGGACGTGCCGCTGCTCTCCGCCCAGGGAGTGCATCGCCGGCTGGCGCGGCTCGGCGTGGAGATCCTGCCCTGCCGCAGGCTGCTGCGGCACGAGGGGCGGCGCCTGTGGCTCAGCCATCTGCTGACCGGGGCGGAGGAGGAGATCGAGGATGTCGATCTTCTCACCTGGTCGACGCCCCGCCAGCCGCGCCAGGAACTGCTGGCGCCCCTGCAGGCGGCGGGGCTGGAGGTGCATCTGGCCGGGGATGCCCTGGCGCCCCGGCTGATGCTCTCCGCCATCCGCGAAGGGGCGGAGACCGGCGAGGCGGTTTAGCCTCCATCCACCTTGGCGCCGGAAATTTCCACCGCGCGCTTCCATTTCCGCATCTCGGCGCGATGGAAGGCAGCGGTCTGGGCGGCGCTGCCGCCATGGATCGTCGCGCCCTGTTCCAGCAGCTTCTGCCGCACCTCCGGCGCGTGCAGCGACTTGTGCAACTCGGCCGAGATGGTCTCCACCAGCACGGCGGGTGTGCCCGCCGGGGCGAAATAGATGATCCAGGCGGCGGCATCGAAGCCCGGCACCGTTTCAGCGATGGCGGGCACATCGGGCAGCAGCGTCGATCGCTCGGCCGAGGTCACCGCCAGCGGCAGCACCAGCCCCTGGCCGATCATCCCGGGCAGGGAGGGCACGCCTTCCACCGCCACCTGGATCTCGCCGCCGATCACCGCCTGCACCGCCTGGCTGCCGCCACGGAAGGGCACATGCACCATGTCCAGCCCCAGCGCCGCCTTGAAGAGTTCCACCGCCAGATGCGAGGTGGTGCCGCTGCCGGAGGAACCATAGTTCAGCTTGCCCGGCTCCGCCTTCACCCGCGCCACCAGTTCCGGCAGTGAGCGGATGCCGAGCTTGGGATTAACGATGATGGCCTGCGGAAAGGAGACGGCATGGCTGAGCGCCACGAAATCCTTCTCGGCATCATAAGGCAGGGTGCGGAAGAGATAGGGATTGATGGCCATGGTGCCAGGCGACCCCACCAGCAGCGTGTAGCCGTCTCCTCGCGCCTTGGCGACGGCCTCGGTGCCGATATTGCCGGAAGCGCCGGTGCGGTTCTCCACGATGAACTGCTGCCCCAGGCGCTCGGAGAGGTTCTGGCCCAGCAGGCGCGTCACCACATCCACGGCCGACCCGGCCGAGAAGGGATTGATGAAGCGCACCGGCCGGTCAGGCCAGGGTGCCTGCGCCATCGCATGCCTGGCGAAGGGTATGAGAGTAAGGGCGGCAAGCATGTTTCGGCGTTGCATGGGACGTTTCCTGCCTGAACGGGTTATGAGGATCTCAAGGCTCTGCCATCATCAAGCACAAGACGTGCCATGAGGGGGGAGCGAGGATGGCGGATTGGGACCTGGCGGTGGTGGGCGCGGGGGCGGCCGGCATGCTGGGCGCGCTGCGCGCGGAAGCGGGCGGCGCGCGCGTCGTGCTGCTGGAACGCGATGCCGACGCCAGCAGCAATCTCGCGCTTTCCGGCGGGCTCTTCTCGGCGGCGGGCAGCCGCTGGCAGCAGGCGGCGGGGGTGGAGGACAGCCCCGCGCGCTTCGCCGCCGATATCAGGGAGAAGGCTGGCCGCGCCGTGCCGCCGCCCTTGCTGCGCAGGGTGACGGAAGGCGCGCGGGAAGCCGCGCATTTCCTGGCGGATGTGGCGGGCCTGCCCATTCACCTGTCTCGCACAGCGCATTTTCCGGGGCATTCGGCGCCACGCCTGCATGCCACGCCGGCGGAATCCGGCACCGAGCTTTGCGCGCTGCTGCGCGATGCGGTGCGCCGCCGCCCCGGCATCACCTGGATGGACGGCGCCGATGCCACCGCATTGCTGGCGCAGCAGGGGCAGGTGACGGGCGTGGAGGTCTCCGCCGGCGGCACGCGCCGGCCTGTCGCCGCAACCTGGGTGCTGCTGGCCACCGGCGGCTTCGGCGGCGGGGTGGAACTGCGGGCGCGGCATATGCCGGAGGCGGCGGGCGCCTTGCATATCGGCTCGGCGGCCAGCGACGGGCGTGGCATCGGCTGGATGCAGCAACTCGGTGCCGCGCTGGATTGCATGGATGCCTACCAGGGCCAGCCGCATCTCTGCCGCGAAGGGCGGGGAGGTGAAAGGCTGGGCGCGGCCCTGCCGGCGCTGGGGGCGGTGATGGTGAATCTCGCAGGCCGGCGCTTCGCCGCCGAGGATATGGGCCCTTCCGAACTGACCGCGCATGTGCTGGCGCAGGCTGGCGGCGCCGTGGAGATCTGGGACGCGGCGGCGCAGGATGCCGCGCTGCGGCAGGGGCCATTCCGTGCCGCGGTGGAAGCGGGGCTTGTCTGGGGCAGGGGCGATCTCTCGGCCCTGGCTGAGCGCTTCGGTCTGCCGGAGCAGGTCCTGGCGCAAACGCTGGCGGATGCCGCCGGCTTCGCGCGCGGAGAAGGCGCCGATCCGTTGGGCCGCCTCCGCTGGGGCGCACCGCTGGCCGCGCCCTTCTTCGCCGCCGCCATCACCGGCGGGCTGGCGCATACCCAGGGCGGTGTTCTCGTCGATGCCGGTGCCCGCGTGCTGCGGCCGGATGGCGGCGCCATTCCGGGCCTGCTGGCGGCTGGCGGCACGGCCTGCGGCGTTTCCGGCCGGGGCGCCGCTGGCTATGTGCCAGGCAATGGGCTGGCGCAGTCCTTCGCGCTCGGCCTCGCGGCCGGCGCCACGGCAGCGAGATAGGGCAGCCGGGGCGCTGCCCATGCCTCAGCGCGCGGCGCCGCTCATGCCGCCTGCAATTCAGCCAGGGCCTCTGCCACGGTGGCGACCTGGCAGACGGGCCGGAGGGCGGCGATGGCCGTTTCATGCACCTCGGTGCTGAAGGCGGCGCAGCCGTCGGAGAGCACCGTCACCTCGAAGTCCCGCACATGGGCGTCGCGGACGGTGGAGGCGACGCCACCGTTGGTGACGATGCCGCAGACCAGCAGTCGGCGGATACCCGCCTTGCGCAGCACCCATTCCAGCCGGCTCATGTAGAAGGCGGAATAGGCCACCTTTTCCACGCTGAAATCGGCCGGCTGCAACTCATCCACCAGCGCATGGCCCCAGGCGCCGGGCTGGAAGTCGCCACGGCGCAGAAAGGGGCGGATGGCCTTCAGGTGCGGCGCGATCATCGGCTCGCCGCCCCGGCCCGGCACCAGGGTGAAATGGGTGGAGACGATCCAGCCGCCACCCGCCCGCAGCGCATCGGCCAGCGGCTTCACCCGCGCCGGCAAGGCCGCGATCTCGGCATTGCCATGGCCGCCACGGGCATAGGCGCCGTCGGGATGGATGAAGTCGTTCTGAAGGTCCGCGATCAGCAGCGCGGTTTCACTCAGGGGGATGGGATCGTGGCTCATGCCGCGCGCTCCATGATGACATTGCCCAGCGCATCCACCCGCGCCACCAGCCCCGGGTCCACCACGGTGGTGGCATCCGGCTGCTCCAGGATGGCGGGGCCGGGCACCACAGCGCCGACCGGCAGGGCCAACCGGGCATAGATGGCGGTCTCGTGCCAGCCGCCGCTGAACCAGACCGGGCGGCTGCCCTGGCGGGCGGCCTCCAGGCTGCTGCCGGCCTCGGGCGCCAGGGCGCGCAGGTCGAAGCGTGGGCGGCGGCCGATGGCGGCGGTGCGCAGGCTGACGATGCGCGCCGGCACGCCCGGCAGCAGGCGGGAGAAGCTGGCCTGATAGGCCTGCTCAAAGGCCGCGCGGACTTTGGCCTCGTCGATGCCGGTGCCGCCCTCACGCGGCTCCACCGGCAGCGGCACGGCGACGGTGTGCGTCTGGCCGAGGTAATGCATGTCCAGCTCGAAGAGAATATCGACCCGCTCCATGGCGAGGCCGGCATCCTCCACCACCGCGCGGGCGGCGGCGGCCTCGGCCATCATGCGGCGGTCCAGCGCAGCGGCGTCCAGCCCTTCCAGGGCGAGGTTCACCGTCTGCACCTGGTCATGCCGGATATCGGCAATGACGCAGCCCAGCGCGGAGGTGACGCCGGGGAAGCGCGGCACCAGCGCCGCGCGCAGCCCGACATCGCGGATCAGCGCGCCCGCATGCAGCGCGCCGCCGCCGCCGAAGGGCACCGCCGCGAAACGCTCCGGGTCATGCCCGCGCTCGATGGAGACGAGGCGGATGGCGCCGGCCATATGGCCATTGGCGACGCGCAGGATGGCCTCGGCCGCCGCCATGGTATCCAGGCCCAGTGGGCGGCCGACATGCTCGTCGATGGCGGCGCGCGCCGCCTCCACATCCAGCCGCGCCAGCTTGCCGCCGATGGGCCGCTCGGCGTTGATGCGGCCCAGCACCACATTGGCATCCGTCAGCGTCGGGCGGGTATTGCCCTGGCCGTAGCAGGCCGGACCGGGGCGGGAGCCGGCACTTTCCGGCCCCACCTGCAAGAGCCCGCCGGCATCGACGCGGGCGATGGAACCGCCGCCGGCGCCGATGGTGGAGATCTCGATCATCGGCGTGCGGATGACGAGGCCGAAATCGATGGTGGTCTGCGCCGCGATGGCGGTCTTGCCGCCCACCACCAGCGAAACATCGAAGGAGGTGCCGCCGAGGTCGCCGGTGATCACATCCGGGAAGCCGGCGGCCTCCGCGATGGCGGCGGCGGCGATGACGCCAGCGGCGGGGCCGGAAAGCGCGGTGCGCACCGGCAGCCGCCGGGCGGCGGCGGTGGACATGACGCCGCCATTGGACTGCACGATATGGAAGCGCCCGCCAAAGCCCTCGCCACGCAGGGCATCGTCGAGCTTGCCAAGATAGCTGCCCACCACCGGCTGGAGGTAGGCATTCAGCGCGGTGGTGGAGGTGCGCTCGAATTCCCGGATCTCGGGCAGGATCTGGGTAGAACAGGCGATGGAGTCATTCGGCCAGATTTCGGCGGCGGCGGCCAGTGCCGCCTGCTCATTGGCCGGATTGGCATAGGCATTGACGAAGACGATGGCCAGCGCCTCGGCGCCCGCCGCCAGCAGGACGCGGGCGGCGGCGCGCACCGCCTCGGGCTCCACCGCCTCGCGGATGGTGCCATTGGCCAGGGTGCGCTCGCCCACCTCCAGCCGCATATCGCGCTCCACCACCGGCACGAAATCGCCCCAGAGGCCCCATGTGCGCAAGCGGTCGCGGCGGCGCATCTCCAGCACGTCGCGGAAGCCGCGCGTGGTGATCAGCCCGACGCGCGCGCCCTTGCGCTCCAGCAGCGCATTGGTGCCGACGGTGGTGCCATGCACCACCGAGCCGAGTTCCGCCACCGGCCCGAAGCTGCGCAGCCCGTCCAGGAAGCCCACGGCCTCGTCACCGCGGTTGGAGGGCACCTTGGCGGTGCGGAAGCGCCCCTCGGCCTCGTCGAAGCAAAACAGGTCGGTGAAGGTGCCACCGACATCGACGCCGACGATGCTGCCGCCGCTCACTGCGCCGCCTCCGGCGCCAGGTAGCCCAAGCGGCGGTCGCGCGCCGCGGCCTGCGGGTCGCGTCGCGCCGGGTCGCCCCAGCCGCCGCCGCCCGGCGTTTCCAGCCGCAGCTTCCCGCCGGCGCTCAGACGGATATCGGTGATCTTGGAGACCATGGGCGGGTGGTGCTCGCCGCTGTCGTCGATCCAGGTGAAGCGGTTCAGCGCCGCCGCCTCACCGCCCGCCACGCCAAAGGGCGCCACCTTGCCGCGCTCGCCCAGCAGGGAGACGCTGGCATCGGTCAGCACCTCGATGCCATAGACGGCGCCGAGGCCCCCGCGATGCTGCCCGGCGCCGCCGGAGCCGGGGCGCAGCGCCCAGTCGGTGAACATCACGGGATAGGCGGCCTCCAGGATTTCCACCGGCGGAATGGTGGCGGTGGAGATGGGGTTGTTGGCGTGGTTCAGTCCATCCGATTCCGGATTGCCGCCAAGCCCGCCACCAAAGAAGGAAAACATCACCCAGCGCGAGCCATCCGCCCGGTGCCCGGCGATGGAGAGCGCATTGATGGTGCCGAAGGGCGCCGCCGTGGCACGCGATGGGTCGGCCTTGGCCAGCGCGCCGAAGATGACGCCGATCAGCCGCAGCACCGTCTCGGTATAACCCGCGACCGGGCGCGGCGGCAGGGCGCCCAGCAGACTGCCTTCCGCGATCCTGAAGCGGATCGGCCGCAGGCAGCCGGCATTGGCCGGCACTTCGGTGAAGACATGCTTCAGCGCCACGTAGCAGCCGGCGATGGTGGTGGCGCGGGAGATATTCACTGGCCCCTGCGCCGCGCCGGCGCTGCGGCTGAAATCCAGTTCCATGCTGTCGCCGCTGATGGTCAGGTCCAGCGCGATGCGCAGTGGCGTGTCGTCGATGCCGTCATTGTCGAGCACATCCTCGAAGGCATAGGTGCCATCGGGCAGGCCGGCGATGGCGGCGCGCATCAGCGCCTCCGCCCGGTCGGAGAAGGAGGTGAAGGCGGCGGTGAGCACCGCCTCGCCATATTCGTCCACCAGCGCGTGGAAGCGCCGCTCGCCGAGGTCGAGCGCGTTGATCTGGCCGTTCAGGTCACCCCAGTTGGAGGTGGGCACGCGGGAATTGGCCGCCAGCAGCGCCACCACATCGGGGTTGATGCGCCCCTCGGTCATCAGCCGCATCGGCGGGATGCGGATGCCTTCCTGGAAGCTCTCCGTCGCGCGCGGGTTGTAGCCGCCGGGCACATTGCCGCCGACATCCAGCCAGTGCCCGGCCGAGGCCATCCAGCAGAACAGCGCGCCGTCGCGGAAGACCGGACGCACCAGGCGGATGTCGTTGAGATGCGTGCCGCCGTCGTAGGGATCGTTGAAGAGAAAGGTCTCGCCAGGATGCACGCCGCCTTCCCGCGCCACCTTCTCGATCACCGCCTTCACCGCGAAGGCCATGGCGCCGACGAAGATCGGCAGGCCATTGGTGCCCTGCACCAGCGTCTCGCCGGTCTCGGCATGGTAGAGGCCGTGGCAGGCGTCGCGCGCCTCGGCGATGATGGGGTTGAAGGCGGACCGGTAGAGCGTCGCGTCCATCTCGTCCGCGATCTGCTCCAGCCTGCCCTTCAGGATGGCGATGGTGACGGGGTCGGGCGTGGTCATGCGGCGCCGTTCCCTTCCTCGGCGTCAGCATAGGCCTGGCCGCGCGCCAGCATCTCCGGCGTGCCGATCAGCGCGTTCAGCGTGTTGAAGTCATGCATGCGCCCGGCAAAGGGCGCGTTGCTGCCGTGCTGGAGCAGGGAGGCGTAATAGTCCTGCGCCGTGCGGGCCAGGGCGCGGACAATGCCGCCGGGGAAGATGACGATGCGGAAGCCCATCTCGCCCAGGTCGGCGGCGGAGGAGATCGGCGTGTCGCCGCCTTCCACCATATTGGCCAGCAGCGGTCGCAGCCCGCCCAGCGCCGAGACCACCGCCGCGAGCTGCTCGCGCGAGCGCGGCGCTTCCACGAAGAGCACATCGGCACCCGCCTCGGCATAAAGCCGCGCGCGGTCCAGCGCGGCATCGAAGCCTTCCACCGCGACCGCATCGGTGCGCGCGATGATCAGCGTCTCCTCGCTGGCGCGCGCATCCACGGCGGCCTTGATCTTGCCCGCCATCTCACCCGCCGAGATCAGCGACTTGCCCTGCAGATGGCCGCAGCGCTTGGGCAGCGTCTGGTCCTCGATCTGCAAGGCCGTGGCGCCCGCGCGTTCGAACAGCCGTACCGTGCGCTGGGTGTTCAGCGCGCTGCCATGGCCGTTATCGGCATCCACGATCAGCGGCAGCGCCACCCGGTCGCGGATATTGGCCACCGTTTCCGCCACCTCGGTCATGGTCACCAGCCCGATGTCGGGCCGGCCCAGGCGCGTATAGGCAATGGCGGCGCCGGAGACATAGAGCGCCTCCGCGCCCGCATCCGCGGCGATGCTGGCTGTCAGGGCATCGAAGATGCCCGGCGCCAGGACAGGGCGCGGTTCATGGAGGCGTCGCTTCAGGCTCATGCGGGTTCTCCGGGGGCCGGGGGCGCGGCCGGGGGCAGGGGGCTCCAGCGCCGCTCGCCTTCCTCACCCGTGCGGGCGAGCTGCATCTGGAAGGTGAAACGGTCGGGGCGGTAGAGGGCTTGCAGGTGTTCGACGGCGCGGCCGGATTCATCCTCCACCACGCGGGTGAGGGTGAGCAGCGGCGCGCCGGTCTCGACCTGCAGCACCTCCGCCAGTTCCGGCCCCGCCAGCGTCGCGCCAATATCCTGCCGGGCACGGGCGATGCGGATGCCGGAACGCTCCAGCAGGCTCAGCAGCGGCTGGCTGGCCATCTCGGCTTCCGAATAGGTCAGGCCGATCTGTTCCGGCACATGGGTGGTGAGATAGGAGAAGGGGGCGCCCGCCATGGCGCGCACCCGCACCGCGCGCTGCGCCCGCTGCCCGGGCGCCAGGCGCAGGGCATTGGCCACCGGGCCCGCCGGCGTGACATAGCCGAAGGAGAGCAGCCGCACCTCGGTGCGCCGGCCCATCTCCTTCAGATGCGCGAAGACATCGGCGAAATCGATGCCTGCCGGCGGCAGGGGCAGTGCCTCCCGCACAAAGGTGCCGACCCCGGCGCGGCGCTCGATCAGCCCTTCCGCCGCCAGTTGGTCCAGGGCGCGACGCAGGGTGACGCGGGAGACGCCGCAATCCGCCGCCATCGCCGGCTCCCCCGGCAGGCGCGTGCCGGGCGCCATGTCGCCGGCCTGGATGCGCTCGCGCAGCAGCAGATAGACCCTGCGCGCCTTGAAGGGTTCGACCTTGGTATCCACCCATATCCCCGACGGTTATCCGGCCTCGGTATTATTTTCCATACCGGTGCTTGTACAGAGTAAGAGACAGGACCATTGCGTCAACCAAATTTCCCTGCCTATCCTGATGCATCGCCGGGGAGGAAAAGATGGCCGCGGAAACCGGGCAGCGCAGCTTGTTCGACAAGGTCTGGGACCAGCATGTCGTCCTGACCCGCGAGGACGGGCAGAGCCTGCTGTGGATCGACCGCCACTTCTTCCATGAAGGCTCCCACCATGCCTTCAACCAGCTCAAGGCGCGCGGCGCCGGCGTGGCGCGGCCGGACCTGACCATCGGCGTCGCCGACCATTACGTGCCGACGCGAGGGCGGGACCGGCCCATCGCCGACCCTTCCGTGCGCGGCATGGTGGAGGGGATGGAGGCCAATGCGGCCAGGCACGGCACCCGGCTGTTCGGCCTGCACGACCCGCGCCAGGGCATCGTGCATGTGGTGGGGCCGGAGCAGGGGCTGACGCTGCCGGGCACCACCATCGTCTGCGGCGATAGCCATACCTCCACCCATGGCGCCTTCGGGGCCATGGCCTTCGGCATCGGCGCCTCGGAAGTGGCGCATGTGCTGATGACGCAGACCCTGTGGCAGCGCCGCCCGCGCCGCATGCGCATCACGGTGGATGGCGCGCTGGCGCCCGGCGTCGGCGCCAAGGACGTGGCGCTGGCCATCATCGCCCGCATCGGCGCCGATGGGGCGCAGGGCCATGCGGTGGAATATGCCGGCAGCACCGTGCGCGGCTTCAGCATGGAAGCCCGGCTGACGCTGTGCAACCTCGCCATCGAGAGCGGCGCCCGCTGCGGCATGGTGGCGCCGGACGAGACCACGCTGCGCTACCTGCGCGGCCGCCCCTTCGCCCCCAAGGGGCCGGATTTCGAGGCCGCCGCCGAGGCCTGGATGGCCCTGCCCAGCGACCCCGGCGCGGCATTCGACCGCGAGGTCTCGCTCGCCGGCAACGAGATCGCGCCCGTGGTGACCTGGGGCGTGACGCCGGAGGATGCGCTGCCCGTCACCATGGCGGTGCCGGACCCGGACAAGACCGCCGACCCCGCCCGCGCCGGCCAGATCCGCGAGGCGCTGGACTACATGGGCCTGCGCCCCGGCCAGCCGCTGGCGGAGGTGCCGATCGACCGCGTCTTCATCGGCTCCTGCACCAACAGCCGCATTGAGGACCTGCGCGCCGCCGCCGCCGTGCTGGCCGGGCGCCGCGCCCGGGTGCCGGGGCTGGTCTCGCCCGGCTCCTCCCTGGTGAAGCGGCAGGCGGAGGAAGAAGGGCTCGACCGCATCTTCCGCGAGGCCGGGCTGGAATGGGTGGATTCCGGCTGCTCAATGTGCGTCGGCATGAATGGTGACCAGGTGCCGCCGGGCGAGCGCTGCGCCTCCACCACCAACCGCAATTTCCGGGGCCGCCAGGGTCCGCGCGCCCGCACGCACCTGATGTCGCCGGCCATGGTGGCGGCGGCGGCGGTGGCCGGGCACCTGACCGATGTGCGGCCGATGCTGGAGGGGCGCAACTGATGGAACCCTTCCGCCAGATCACCGCGCTGGCCTGCCCGCTGCCGCTGGTGAATGTGGATACGGACCAGATCATCCCCGCCCGCTTCATGAAGCGGCCGCGCTCGGCGGGCTATGGCGACGTGCTGCTCTACGACCTGCGCTTCGACGAGAGCGGCACGCCGCGCCCGGAGATGCCGCTGAACCGGCCGGAGCGGCAGGGCGCCAAGATCCTGGTGGCGCGGCGCAACTTCGGCAGCGGCTCCTCGCGCGAGGCAGCGGCCTATGCGCTGGTGGACCATGGCATCCGCTGCGTCATCGCGCCCAGCTTCGGTGATATCTATGCCAGCAACGCCGTGAACAACGGCCTGCTCTCCGTGGTGCTGCCGGAGGATGTGGTGGAGGCGCTGCTCGGCTGGCTGGAAGCCGGCGGGCGGGAGATTTCCGTGGACCTGGAAGCCTGCCGCGTGGCGGCACCCGGCATCGAGGCTGGCTTCAGCATCGACTCCGTCTGGCGCACCAAGCTGCTGAATGGCTGGAGCGACATCGACCTGACCATGAGCTTCCAGGATCAGATCGCCGCCTTTGCCGCCGCCGATGCCCGGCGGCGCCCCTGGATGCCGCCGGCCGCCGCGCCCGGGGCCTGAAGCACCGGGCAGGGCAGGACGCTAGGGCAGCTCCCCGGCCACCTCGCGCGGCGCCAGGC
>NZ_JACTUZ010000106.1 GCF_014490445.1 Pseudoroseomonas ludipueritiae
GGTTCAGCCTGGGGTGCCTCGGCCTGCACGGGCTCGGGGGAGGGGGCGGCCTGCTGCTCCGGCTCGGCCGGGGCCGGGGCGGGCTCCGCCGCCGGCTCGGCATCGCGCTTCGGCAGGGTGTTCAGCAGGGCCTTGGCATGGTTCGAATCGCTCACGTCGCTCATCGCGAAGCCGGGCTCGCGCGCGAAGACCACGAAGACCTCGTTGGCGAAGACCGGCACGGACCAGGACGTCAGGTCCCGCATGAAGTCGGCGTTCAGCCTCGGGACCATGCCCTTGTGGACCACTACCCAGGCATAGGCCGGCTCCTCGCCGCTGTTCTGCTGGCTGTAGGGGCGCACGAAGGGCAGCTCGTCCGCGAACTCGTCCGGAGCCAGGGTGCGTTCGCCCGGCCGCCGGCGCTCCAGGAGATACAGCAGGGTATCGTTCCAGGCGCGGTCATCGGTCGGAAAAGGCATGCGTCAGGCTCCTGGCCACTTATGAATCCGGCGCAGGGTGCCGGGGCGTCCAGCGCGGATCAAGAGGGCGCCTTGCGTCTTGCACCGGAGCCAGGGTTGTGGTGCAAGCTGGCCCATGGTCGACCTCTCCTCCCAAGCCCTCCACCGCGATCGCATCCTTATCCTCGATTTCGGCAGCCAGGTGACGCAGCTGATCGCGCGCCGGGTGCGGGAATCCGGTGTCTATTGCGAGGTCTGGCCCTTCACCGCCGAAGCCGAGCGCATCCGCCGCTTCGAGCCGAAGGGCATCATCCTTTCCGGCGGCCCCGCCAGCACCGTCGATGAAGGCAGCCCCCGCGCGCCGCAGGTCGTCTTCGAGCTGGGCCTGCCGGTGCTGGGCATCTGCTACGGCCAGCAGACCATGTGCATGCAGCTCGGCGGCCTGGTGGAGAAGAGCGACCACCAGGAATACGGCCGCGCCTATGTGGAGGTGCAGGAAGCCTGCGCGCTGACCCAGGATGTCTGGGCCCCCGGCGCGAAGGAACAGGTCTGGATGAGCCATGGCGACCGCGTGGCGCGGCTGCCCGAGGGCTTCCGCATCGTCGCGACCTCCGAGGGCGCGCCCTTCGCCATGGTGGCCGATGACAGCCGTCACTTCTATGGCATCCAGTTCCACCCCGAGGTGGTGCATACCCCGCACGGCGCGCAGCTTCTCAAGAACTTCACGCATGCCGTCTGCGGCTGCCAGGGCGACTGGACCATGGCCGCCTTCCGCGCCGAGGCCATCCAGCGCATCCGCGCCCAGGTGGGCGAGGGCCGCGTGGTCTGCGGCCTCTCCGGCGGCGTGGATTCCTCGGTGGCGGCCGTGCTGATCCATGAGGCGATCGGCGACCAGCTGACCTGCATCTACGTGGATCACGGCGTGATGCGCGGGGGCGAGAGCGAGCAGGTGGTCCGCACCTTCCGCGACCGCTTCAACATCAAGCTGGTGCATCGCGACGCTTCCGACCTCTTCCTCGGCCAGCTTGAAGGCGTCACGGACCCGGAAAAGAAGCGCAAGACCATCGGCCGGCTGTTCATCGAGGTCTTCGAGGAAGAGCAGGCCAAGATCGGCGGCGCCGACTTCCTGGCCCAGGGCACCCTCTATCCGGACGTGATCGAGAGCGTCTCCGCCACCGGTGGGCCGTCGGTCACCATCAAGTCGCACCACAATGTCGGCGGGCTGCCCGAGGACATGCGGATGAAGCTGGTGGAGCCGCTGCGCGACCTCTTCAAGGACGAGGTGCGCGAGCTGGGCCGCGAGCTGGGCCTGCCGGAGGAGATCGTCGGCCGCCACCCCTTCCCGGGCCCCGGCCTGGCCATCCGCATCCCCGGCGAGGTGACGCGGGAGAAGGTGCAGATCCTGCAGAAGGCCGATGCGATCTACCTGGAGGAAATCCGCGCCGCCGGGCTCTACGACGCCATCTGGCAGGCCTTCGCGGTGCTGCTGCCGGTGAAGACCGTGGGCGTGATGGGCGATGGCCGCACCTATGACAGCGTCTGCGCGCTGCGGGCCGTGACCAGCACGGATGGCATGACGGCCGACGTTTATCCCTTCACCATGGAATTCCTGACGCGGGTGGCGGGGCGCATCGTCAACGAGGTGCGCGGCATCAACCGCGTCACCTACGACATCACCTCCAAGCCGCCCGGCACCATCGAGTGGGAATGATTTTTGCCCATCCGGCAATATCCAAAACTACGCCATAGTACGCTGTAACGCACTGAAAAATAATAAATAATCGTTCTACGTCTATCGAGAGCTATCGGTAGGCAGAGATCGGTGATGGCGGCCCACGTGACGGGCCTTCCCCATATTGATCAGCGCCAAAATCACGAGTACCGTCAGGGCATATGACGTCCTTGACGGTACTTTTTTCGGTATAAACCGATGAAAAAAAACATAACTTCCGCCAAGGCACGCCGAAAACCACGTGACGGTACTTTTCGGAGGTGGCGCGGAAATGCTTACGGATGCTGCGATCAAGGCGCTGAAGCCGAAGAGCAAGATGTACAAAATGGCGGACCGGGACGGCATGTACGTTCGAGTCATGCCATCGGGAGCGATCTCGTTTCGCCTCGATTATCGCCTGAACGGGCGGCGCGAAACCGTCTACCTTGGGAAGTACGGCCGCGATGGGATCTCACTGGCCAGGGCCCGCGAACTCTGCATTGATGCAAGAAGGGCCGTCAGCGAAGGACGGTCTCCTGCGATCGAGAAGCAGCGCGAAAAGCGGCGGATCAAGGAAGCCAAGAGCTTCGGCGAGTTTGGCGAAAAATGGCTCGTAAATGCGCCAATGGCCGATAGTACGCGAGCGATGAGGCGCTCGATCTTCGAGAGGGAGTTGCTTCCAGTCTGGCGCAATCGGCTGCTCACGGAAATCACGCCGGACGACTTGCGCGCGCATTGCGGGAAAATCGTGGATCGCGGTGCGCCCGCGACTGCGATCCACGTGCGCGACATCCTCAAGCAAATCTATGGCTTTGCCATTTTGCACGGTGAGAAGGTTGCCAATCCGGCCGACGACGTGGGGCCAGCGTCGATCGCGACGTTTGCGCCGAAGGATCGCTCGCTGTCCCCCACCGAAATCCGGATCATGCTCAGGCAACTCGAGAACGTTGCGACCCTGCCGACGATCCGGTTGGGCATGAAGCTCTATCTGCTGACCATGGTGCGGAAGAGCGAACTACAGGACGCAGTGTGGGACGAGGTGGATTTCGAGAACGCCGTTTGGACGATTCCGAAGGAGCGCATGAAGCGATCGAAAGCGCACAACGTATATCTCTCGCGCCAAACCCTCGACATCATGATCGCGCTCAAGACCTGCGCCGGTAACTCACGATACTTGCTGCCGTCCAGATACGATGCTGACGCACCGATGTCGCGCGCTACGTTCAATCGCGTGACCTATGCGGTTGTCGAGCAAGCGAAGAAGGAGGGGCTGCCGCTGGAGCCCTTTACCGTCCATGATCTCCGACGCACAGGCTCGACCCTGCTCAACGAACTGGGCTTCAACAGCGATTGGATTGAGAAGTGCTTGGCGCACGAAGACGGACGTTCGTCGCGTGGCGTCTATAACAAAGCTGAGTACGAGGTGCAGCGCCGCCATATGATGCAAGAATGGTCGGACATCATCGATGCGTGGGTCGATGGGCGTAAGCACGCACCCGTGCTCTTACCGCCGGCTATGCCCTTGATGGAGCTTGATCCCGCCCTTTGACCGGCCGCGTCTTCCGCTTTGCAACATCTGGGTGCTGAGCACGTCGAATTGGCGCCGCGCGGCGCGCGAGCAGCCAAGCCTCAACTTCAGCTAAGTCCCAGACGATGCATCTGGGCGATAGTGCAAAGCGGCGGGGAAATTCACCACGCTGCTCCATTTCGTATATGGTGCTGTCTGCAAGGGGGATCATCGCGCGCAACTGATGGCGCCGAATAGTGCGACGTAGCGAATCGTCGATGGCAATCGCCTTGGCCATGGTTTGCCTCCTATTGCTTGCGGTTTCGGAATAGAAACAATAGGTCCTGTAATAGGAAGGCCCGCCAGCGCTGCGTGCGGGAATATCGTATCATAGAGTGCAAATCGGACGATCAGTTAAGCTGTGGCTCTCCTGGCCTCGATAGGCTTTGCGGTCAGAACCAGAGCGTAGATCAATCGCTCTGATAGGCAAGGTTCCAGTCGAGGGCGGTATCTTTGCGTCGGAACTTACGCAACCACTGCCAAGCCCGGTGAAGCGCGCAAGCGCGCTATGTCCCGCGATGGCGGTTCTCCGAAATGGCGGCGATATTCGCGACTGAACTGAGACGCGCTTTCGTAACCCACGCGCAAAGCGGCAGTCGCAACATCGATGTCCTCAATGAGCATCTGGCTGCGCGCGTCCTGAAGCCTGAGCTGTTTTTGAAACTGCAGCGGGGTCATGGCTGTCACGGCGCGAAAATGCTCGTGGAGGCTTGAGGGGCTCATGCCCACTTCTGCAGCAAGGCGTTCGATGCTGAATCGTTCTCGAAAGTTCTTACCGATCCACGCGATGGCGCGGCCGACTTGCGCGACCCGGCCCTGGCCGGAGGTGATGTGCCGCATCCTTGCTCCATCCGGTCCGGCGAGCAGGTAGTAGAGGATTTCCTGCTCGGCAAGCGGTGCGAGGACGGGCAGCGCGGAAGGATTGTCGAGTAGGCGCAGCAAGCGAAGCGTCGCGTCGAGGAGGCCAGCGCTAGCATCGGACACCGTCTTTCCTATAGGCGGCGATGGCACTTCCGGCGGCGGCGGAACACGTGACGCCAATTCGCCGAGCATTACGGGATCGAAGTCGAGGTATAGGCAGAGGTACGGTTTGTCAGGCGTCGCTTCGATCACATGACCTATCGCTGGCAAATCGTAAGTCACAACGCCATAGCGGCCTGGAGCGTATCTGAAAATGTGATCGCCTAGCGAAACCTCCTTTTGCCCCTGAACGACGAGGCAGAGTTGAGGCCTGTAGATGTTCGGCATCGGCATCGTCACGGTGGAGGATCGAACAAGCGTCACGCGTTCGATAGGGGTGGCTTGGAAACCGTCATTCGAGACGTGTTTCGTGATTATCGCAGATATTTCTCTCAGTTCTTCCATGAACAGATTCATTGCATGTGCGCGCGATGGGATCAACGCGAATGCGATAATCCCTGGAGGATCAGGCAGAAATCTCGGCGCATCAGGCTCACGGTTCGAATGCGCTTCGTATCACAGTGTGGAAAGCACGCGCCCAAACAAAATCCGGTCGCAGATCAAGTACGGAGCAAACATGACAACCGACAATATGAAGATTCCCGCCGTCGGACTCGGCACTTGGGCGTGGGGTGACAGTGGCTCGAGCGGGGACGGCTACTTTGGAAGTACGCTGACCCGGACCGGCCTCGAAGAGTTGGCTGATAGAGCTCATGCGGCCGGATTTACCCTTTGGGATACCGCCGTCGTATACGGCATGGGGCGCTCGGAGACCGTTCTTGGAGAGGTCCTGAAGCGCTTCGCCCGTTCCGACTTTCAGCTCTCCACAAAGTTTACGCCGCAGGCCGCGGGAACCGGAGATGATCCGATGGCGGACATGCTTGAGCAAAGCTTGGCCCGTCTCGGTACCGACTACATCGACCTCTACTGGATTCACAATCCCGGCGATGTGGCGCGGTGGACTCCCCACCTGATCCCCTTGCTTGAGAGCGGCAAGATCAAACACGTCGGTCTCTCAAACCACAACCTCAGCCAGATCGTGCAAGCCAACCAGATTCTCGGCGATGCCGGGTATTCTGTTGAGGCCATCCAGAACCATTACAGCATGCTGCATCGCAATTCGGACCAAAATGGCATCCTGGATTTCTGCACCAAAGAAGGCATCCCCTTCTTCGCCTACATGGTGCTCGAACAAGGCGCCCTAACCGGCAAATACAATCCGCAGAACCCGCTACCGGAAGGCAGCAATCGGGCACAGGCGTACAATGCCAAACTACCGCAGATGAAGTCGCTAACCGACAGGCTTGGCTCGATCGGCCGAAGCCATGGCGCTGAAGCTCCTGACGTCGCGGTTGCGTGGGCCATAGCCAAGGGCGCGACGCCGATCATCGGCGTCACCAAACCCAATCATATCGACGGCTTAGGCCGTGCCGCCGCGATCGTGCTTTCCAATGACGACATTGTTGAATTGGAGGCACTGGCTCTCGCCGCGAACGTGGATACCCGCGGGTGGTGGGAACAAGAGATGTAGTTCGAAGCAGCGCTTCCAAAAGCATGCTCATGCAGGCGAGCCCGTTACGTCGCCGATCTGCAAGCCTGAACGTCTCGAGCCGAGCCGTTGCATGATCCAATTTCATGAAGGAGACAGCATGGCAGCCGATTTCACGGACGATGAAGGCAAGAAACGGGATGGCGCGCTTAAACTGTCACGCCGTGATGCACTCAAGAGCGGCGCGCTTGTTGCCGCCGCTCTGACCCATGCCCAATCGGGCATGGCTCAAAATGTAACGCCGCGGGTAGCTCCGCTGCAGGTAAGACCGGCTCAAGCTCTCGTCGTTCACACCACTGTTAATCGAGAGGCGGTCGAGGTCGAAATCGATGTCCGAACATCGCTGCTTGACCTGTTGCGCGAACGCCTTGCTCTTACAGGCGCGAAGAAGGGCTGCGATCATGGTCAATGTGGTGCCTGCACCGTCCATGTAGACGGCCGGCGCGTTGCTTCTTGCCTCACCCTTGCGGCAAAGGTCGAAGGGCGGCAAATCCTGACAATCGAAGGTTTGTCGGACGGGAGTAATCTACATCCGATGCAGCAGGCCTTCATCGACCACGACGCCCTGCAGTGTGGCTACTGCACGCCAGGGCAAATCATGGCGGCCGTGGCCTGTGTCGACGAAGGCAACGCAGGCACACCGGAACGCATTCGCGAATACATGAGCGGCAACATCTGTCGGTGCGGTGCCTATGTCGGCATCGTAGCCGCGATCGAGGACGCGGCCTCCAAGATGAGGAGGGGCTGATGAAGGCTTTCACCTATATCCGCCCGACAACAGCCAAGGAAGCTATAAGCGCGTTTGCCAGCGCGGCAGAAGGCGCGCGCTACATCGCTGGCGGCACCACTCTGTACGATCTGATGAAGCTCAATATCGAGCGGCCGCCGTTCCTTATCGATGTGACGGCGATCGCTGGGCTAAATGAAATTGATATCAACGAGGACCGGCTGCGGTTCGGAGCGTCAGTTCCGATGAGTGCCGTCGCGTCACATGAGACGATCAGGACCAGCTATCCCGTACTCGCCGAATCCCTTTGGAAAGCTGCGTCTCAGCAACTCCGCAATATGGCGACCGTCGGCGGAAATCTCCTTCAGCGCACTCGCTGCATGTATTTCCGCAACGGCGCAGATGGGGCTTATCCGTGCAATAAGCGCGAGCCAGGCAGCGGTTGCGCCGCGATTGGCGGGCTTGACCGTGGGCAAGCTCTGCTGGGTGTGAGCGCATTATGCAATGCAGTCTCGCCTGGTGACTGGCCAGTCGCGCTGACGGCAATGGATGCCCGGATCGAAGTAGTTGGCGCGGCAGGTTCTCGCTATATGCCGATTGCGGAACTTTATCGCCTGCCCGGTGAAACGCCGCATCTCGAATTCACTCTGGCTCCAGGCGAATTAGTGACTGCGATCGAGGTGCCGAGGACGCCCGCGGGCCGCAGCTCGACCTATCATAAGATCCGCGACCGTGAATCATACGCTTTTGCGCTTGCCTCAGCAGCCGTAGCTCTCGAGCTGCAGGGAGGGCGCGTTACTCGAGCTCGCATTGCTGTGGGCGGTGTCGCGACCCGCCCCTGGCGAGCGACTGAAGCCGAGCAAATGCTCGCCGGGCGGCGGTTAACAGCTGACAGGGCACTCGAGATCGGCCGGGCGGCGTTTCAGGCTGCCCAGCCCGGAAGGCACAACGGATTCAAGCTCGAACTTGGCGCACGGACGGTTGCCGACGCCTTGATGATTGCTGCCGAAAGGAGCCGCTCATGAGCGCTGGTAAGTTTCCAGATCGGGCCCGCATTGATGCGCTTGAGAAGGTGCAAGGCTTGACGCGCTACCCAGGCGACATGCCGGCGTCGCGGATGCTCCATGCGATGATCGTGCCGTCGCGCATCGCGAAGGGGAGATTGACAGGGCTTGACACTGCGGCCGCACTTCGCGTCGCAGGGGTTGTGCGGGTGCTGACGCCAGAGGACTTTCCCTCTCCGCCGCCGGTCAGTGAAGCTGGACCGCCGCCACCGCCGCCATCACTTGAGCAGCGGATTGCCTTTCGCGGTCAGCCCGTGGCGCTCGTTGTAGCTGAAAGCCTTGAGGCAGCCATAGAGGGCGCGGAGTTGGTCCGCCCAAGCTTTGAAGTCGAGCCGTTCGTGGTCGAAATTGACAGCAAGGACAGCGAACGGGATGCAGCGGAAAACGTGATCTTCGGCGATGCCCAAGCCGCGTTTGCGAGGGCGGCGATCACGATAGAAGCGAAATATACTTCGCCAACTCAGCACCACAATCCGATCGAGTTGTTGGTAACGGCCGCGATTTGGGAAGACGGGCGCCTCACACTCTACGAGTCAACCCAAAGCAGTGCGGCAACGAAGGTGGCTACCGCTCGCGCGCTAGGTCTCGATCCCGCAATGGTTGACGTAAAGAGCGCCTATATCGGCGGCGGCTTCGGGCAGAAAGGCGGAAGTAGCCAACGGCAGACCGTCCTGGTCGCAAGAGCTGCAATGCTGCTTGGTCGTCCGGTAAAGATCGTAGTACCCCGCGGTCAGATCTTCCACCAAGCCACCTATCGGCCTCGCAGCCGGCACCACATCCGTTTAGGCGCGGACGCCGGGGGCAAGATGATCGCGGCCGCATATGATGCGGAGCAGGAACAGTCACGCCACGGCTCATTTCCTGTCGCCGATTATCACGAAGCACCTGCTCGGATGTACGGGATCGAAAATTATCACGGCACCGCTGCAGACATCAGGCTGGACCGCCAGCCTCCTGGATGGATGCGTGCGCCGCACCCGCAGGCGGCATGTTTCGCCTTCGAGAGTGCGGTCGACGAACTGGCGTACGAGCTGGGGCACGATCCCGTCGCGTTGCGATTAGCCAATGACAGGCGGGTCGATCCGCTTACGGGCCACCCTTTTTCTTCCCGCTTTCTGAACGAGTGCCTCGAGGAGGGCGCGAGGCGCTTTGGCTGGTCGCAGCGCAATGCTCGACCTGGGTCAATGACGGCCAGTGACGGGAGCTTGATAGGTTGGGGTGTCGCATGCGGGGCGTATCCTTCAAGAATGGTGCCGGCGGTTGCGACTTTGCGGATCGGTGCTGATGGCTCCACGCTCTACAAAGCTTCCGGCCATGAAATGGGCCAAGGCATTCGTACTGCAATTGCGACGGTGCTTCTCGAAGCGCTATCTATCGATCCGGATAGGCTGGAGATTGTCATTGGCGACACCAGCGCAGCTCCCCAGCACATGACCGCAGGTTCTTGGGGCACGGCTGGCGCAGTCCCGGCCGCGACCAAGGCGGCAGCGCGCATGCGCGAGGCGATGACAGAGCTGCTTGCAGGACGACGTATCCAAGGGAATCTGCACCGGCAATTAGCGGCCGTGCGCCGCCCGTCTCTGCAAATTGAAGTTACCGAGCTCGGTCCCGGACAGGGCCCAGAGGCACTCGCGTCTTTGCGCCGAGGGGGCTTTGCCGTCGCTGGCCCAGAATATCCGACGTTCACCACCATGAGCTACATTGCCCATTTTGTGGAGGTTCAGGTCGAGACCAGAACCCGGCGTGTCCGAGTACCGCGCGTTGTTAGCATCGCTGATTGTGGTCGTGTCATAAGTCCCCGAACGGCGGCGAGCCAGGTCCGAGGCGGAGTCGTCTGGGCGATTAGCGCGGCCCTACGTGAGGCCACCGAGATCGATCCGCGCTACGGTGGATATCTCAACAACGATCTGGCTGATTATGTAGTCGCCGTTAACGCAGACATAGGTTCAATCGATGTCGGCTTTATCGACCAGCCAGATCCTCTTGCGAATTCCACCGGTCTGAAAGGCCTCGGCGAAGTAGCGATGGCAGGCGCATCGCCGGCTGTCGCAAACGCCATCTTCCATGCCACCGGCAAGCGGATCAGGGAATTGCCAATCCGAATAGAGTATTTGCTGTGAGCATCCATTCATTCGATCGCCAGCGCAGTAATAGCCAATGAGGACATCAAGAAGATCAATGCGCGTCTAGCAGAGGAAGAGATGGTTATCTTCGAGATGATTTCTGCACTCAAATGAGAGTAACGACGCCGGGCGCGTGTAATGCCTGAAACTTGATCACGGACGAAATGCGGTGCCAGATTTAGTATTTGATCTTCGCTATCTCAAATACGCTATGGCAGTTGCGCGACATGGCAGTTTCCGGCGCGCGGCAGATGCACTTGGCCTATCACAATCCACAGTCAGCCGACGGGTACATTTGCTCGAGCGACGGCTGGGGGTACCGATCTTCGAGCGGAACCGGACTGGGACGCACCTGACCTCCGCGGGGGAAAGATTTATCCGGGAAGCCGAGTTTGGCGCAGAGCGTCTTCATCAAGCTGCTATGGAGCTTGGAGCGGTCCAGCGTGGCGATACGGGAGAATTGCGGATCGGCGTTACCAGTTCAATGGCGACCGGATTTCTAGCCAATGTGCTAGGTTTGTTTACGGCACGTTTCCCGAGCATTGTTCTCACGTTTGAAGAGGCATCTTCACAAGCAAACGCAGCGAGCGTCCTCGATAGTCGTTTGGACGTGGCGTTTATCTTGGGAACGCCTCAGTTGCCAAACCATCAAACCCGACGTCTATGGGACGAAGAAGTGTACTTTGTTATCCCGGCCACTCACAAATTTGCTGGACGATCACAAATCACTTGGCGCGATGCTAGGCACGAAACATTTCTTGTACACGCGGGCGGAGCGGGTGAGGAAAGCGAGGATCATCTAATCAGACGAGTTTCTGCACTAGGGTTTCGGCCAAAGATTATCCGCCAAAAAGCTAGTCGAGAGTATATTTTCAGCCTGGTTGCTCTAGGTTGTGGCATCGCTATCACAACAAGTTCTGCAGAAGGGTTACTTGATAAGGGCGTTAAGTTAGTGCGCGCAGGCGACGGCGTAGAAACCGTCGCCTTGAGTGCCGTATGGTTGGAGCACAGCCCGAACCCTGCACTCAGAAAGCTGCTTAATGTCTGCGACTCTCTTGTGTTTCAACGCTGAAGTGGGTGCGGCAATTTACTGTAGGTCATCTGTCGTGACGTCGACGACCCACGTGATGCCGAAACGGTCGATCAACATTCCAAACAGCGGGGACCATTGCGTGGGTGCAAGGTCCTGTAGGATTGTGGCGCCTTCTGCCAGCAGGGACCAGCGGGCTTTATTGTCATCGATGCTCGATCCGCTGAGAGCCACATAGAATGCGTTCTTTCCCGCATCAAATTCTTGATCCTTCCGCACATCGAAGGCCATGATTCTGAAGCCGTCCTTAGAGACGACTTGGCCCCACATGATGTGGTCCGGCGCGGCGGCGGCGTCAGCCTGACCCATCTTTTCATAGGTCATCAAAACCCGTTCGCCGTCGAATACGCGGGCATAGAAGTCGAGCGCCGCGCGGGCATGGCCACTGAAGTTGAGATGGGTAGTTACAGTAAAGGTCATTATTCTCTCCAATACGATATGGGCAGTGCTGGCTTTGGTCGCCCAATGACGGTATAGCTTGGGGCAACTGCCAATATCCGTCAGTAAGCGATGCCGCGAGCCGATCGACTCCTACGCCTCCTCCAGCTAATCCGCGTGATGGCGCCGCCGATCACTGCAGCGCGTCTTGCCGACGAAATCGGCGTGTCCATCCGAGCCTTATATCGTGACATTGATGCGCTCCGCGCAGCCGGCGCACGGATCGAAGGGCAACGTGGCTATGGCTACAAGCTGATTGAAGACCCGTCACTGCCGCCGCAATCGTTGGATCGTGACGAAATCGAAGCGCTCGCGCTCGGTTTGGCCGAGGTTGGTTCCTGGGGTGATCCAATGCTGGCGAGGGCGGCGGCCTCTGTCCTCAGCAAGGTTGCAGCCACGCTTTCAGATGAGCGTGGTCGACAACTTATCCACGCAATTGCGCGCGTTTTTCAGCCCACACCCCGATATGCCGACGACATGGACCTTGCGCCTTTGCGTAGTGCATGCTGGCAGGAGGTGGCAGTAAAAATCAGCTATCATGATCAGAAGAACCACGAGAGCGAGCGCGAGATTCTGCCGCTTTCCCTCGTATATAACGAGGACTGCGTTACCGTTCTTTCTTGGTGCTGCCTACGCGAAGATTTCCGGATGTTCAGGACCGACCGGATAACAGCGCTCAGATCAACCGATCGAAGTTTCCGCCCGCGACGCGTGGCCCTTTTAAGGACATATCTGGAGCAACTCCAAGGGCAGTTGGACAGCCAAATAGCCGGGAGAAAGTGATGCGTTGTGATGATGGTGCAATCGCTTCGGCATAGGGCATAATGAATTTGGCGCAGGGGTTGCTGCCCCTCATGAAGAGAGCTTGCATTAAGCGGAGCTTCCTTCCCCCGTTTGAATAAATCGACCCGTCACCGCGAGCTTCTTAAGGTGTCATCCTTTCAAGGCTTCTTGAGCGATCGGCTGTCTATCCCTTGTCTGATAGGCTTCGACGCGCCCGAGCGAAGCCGCGATCAGTGGCGATGAAGCGCTGGACCATGGGGGCAATGAGCTTGGCTGGATCCGAGACCTGTTGTCCCGTCTCCTGCGCCAGGACCTCCGCATACGCAACGAGATCCCGGTGAAGCGGCGCCGGTAGCTCGACCGTCACCTTGATCGGCTTGTCGTCGGCGATCGCGCCGAGCTTGAGTTTGGTCATCTCAGCCTCCGTAAGGTTCGAGCACCAGATCGCGGGTCACGATCACTCGCACCGGAAAACCGGGTCGAATCATCAACGTCGGGGCGATGTTGAGCTGGCGCCGGATGATCTGCTGGCCAGCGTCGTTGATCGTGTCCTGGCCGCCATTGCGGATTGCCTGGATAAGCCGGTCATCGTCATTGGTGGCGAGCTCAGCGCCGACACTGAGCAGCGTCGAGAGGCCAGCCGCCTTGGCGAGATCCCACCAGTGGTAGTCGACGCCATCCTGGAGGCCGGCATAGCCCTCCGCGTCCGCGCCAGGCTGCCGCTCGAGCACGATGCTCCTGCCATTTGGGAAGATCAGGCGGTTCCACACGAGAAGGACGCGGCTCTGCCCGAACTGGACGTTGTTGTCGTACTGGCCGATCACGCGCGTGCCCTGCGGGACGAGAAGGATGCGGCCGGTCGGGCTGTCGTAGATGTTCTCGGTGACTTGGGCGGTGATCTGACCCGGGAGGTCCGAACGGATGCCGGTGATCAGCGCCGCCGAGATGACCGCGCCCGCCTGCAGGATGTTCGGCGACGCTGGCGCGGCGACGCGATCGGCCGCGACAGTGCGCCGGTCAACCGGAGCGTTGAGGAAGGCCTGCTGCCGCTCCTGAGCCGTTGGCGTCGCCGCCGGCGGCGCGAGGCCAAGGCTCGTGAGATCGGACTGCGCCAGCGTCTGCGTGCTCGTCGGCGCCGGCGTCGTGGTGCGCGCTTCCGAGGCCGCAAACAGCCGGCTAGTCCGCGCCGTCTCGATCTCCTGTAGGCGGCGCTGCTCCTCCGGGCTGATGCCGGGCTGCACCGGCGCGACGCCGGGCGTTGGCACGGGCTGGCCGCGGTTCTGAGCGCTGACGATCGGTCGGCCGAGATCGCCGGGGAGCGGCGGCCCGAGCTGCGGCACGCCGGTATAGTCCCGCGGCAGACCCTGAAGGCCGTCCGCCGTCGAGCGATTGTCGGTCGAATAGAGTTCCTCGGGCGGCCGCCCGCCGTTGCGGGTCTGGAGCGCGTAGACTAGCGCGCCGCCGAGACCCAGGCTCGCCACCAGGCCGAGCCCGGCGAGAACCTTGCGCGACAGCCGCGTGGCACGCGGGGCCTCGGCGCGCAGCCGCATCGGGGCGGCCGCCTCCGGCGCCGAGCCCGTCAGCGGCGCGCCGGCTTCCTCTTCCTCGTTCCGGTCTTCGCTCACGACGCGGGCCTCCTGTCGGTGCGGGTGATCCGGACCCGCTTCTGGCTGTCGCCGGAGCCGAAGCGCAGCTCCGCGGCCGCAAAGAGCCGATCGACGATCATGTAGTTGTTGCGGACCCGGTAGTTGACCAGTTCGGAAGTGTTACCCTCGGCGCCGACGACGAACAGCGGCGGCATTTCGCCCTGGCCGATCCCCCTCGGGAATTCGATGAAGACCTGCCGGCCGTCGTCATAGGCGCGTAGCGGACGCCACGCGGCGCGGTCGCCGGTGACCTCGTATCGGAAATTGATGCGCGAGAGATCGACGCCGGTCGCCACCGGCTGGGTCGCCTGCGCCTCGGCGTTCTGGCGCCGGAGCGCGATGAGCTGGTCCTGCGGATATTGCCAGGAGACCGAGGCCATATAGGTGCGCTCGGTCGAGCGCAGCTCCATGTGATAGGTGCGCAGGTTGGTGTTGATGACGAGGTTGGTCATCAGGTCGGCGCGGGTGGGCTTCACCAGGAGGTGGACCTGAAGGGTTGCCCCGGAACCGCTCTGCGTGTCGCCGATAATCCAGCGCACCGTATCGCCGGCGGCGACCGGGCCAGAGCCGACGAGCTGTTCGCCAGGCTGTAGGGCGATGTCGGTGATCTGCCCGACGGCGGTGTAGACTTGGTAGAGCGCCCCTTGCGTAAAGGGATAGACCTGCATGGAGTTGATGAAGCCGTCGCGCACCGGCTGGATGCGGGCGGCGGCGTTGGCCTGATTGACCCGCGCCGTGGGATCGGCGGGTTCAGGCGCACGCCGCGATTCCTCGACTGGCTTCATCTGGCCGGGCAGTGGGAGCGGCCTCGGCAGCTCGACCACCCGGACTGGCGCGGGCGGATCGACAGTCTGCACGGCGGCGGGCGCGTCGTCGTAGCTGATCTCGGGCGGCCTCTGCGTCGTCGTGCAGCCGGCGAGTGCGGTGGCGGACAGCAGCAAAACCGCCAATGTGTGAATACGGAAAGCCGGTTCTCCGGCTTTACGGAAAATCGGCATCGTCATTGCCCCAGCTCCCGTGACCATGAAATTGCGTTGACGTAGATACCCAGCGGATTGGCGCGCAGCCGGTCGGCGTTGCGCGGAATCTGGACGACGATGGTGAGGATCGCCGTCCATCTCGTCGTGTCGGCGAGCTGGCCGTTCTCGTAGCGGCGCTCAGTCCATGCGACCCGGAAACTGTCGGGAGAGGCGCGGATCACGCTGGAAACGTCTACCGCGATCTGCTGGCGGCCGACCTTGGTGAAGGGGTCGTTCGAGCGCGCGTAGTCGTTGAGCGCGGCGGCGCCCCGGTCCGTCGTAAAGTCATAGGCGCGCAGCCAGTTCTGCCGGACGATGATCGCGTCCGCCGGGATCGAGCGGACCTGCTCGATGAAGCGTGCGAGGTGGAATGCGATCTGCGGGTCGGTCGGCTGATAGTCGGGCGTCGCCGGGGCGATCGCCTGCGCCTGACCGAGCCGGTCCGTCTGAACCACCCACGGAACGACGGTGCCGCGCGCCGATTGCCAGACCAGCGCCGCCGCGAACCCGGCCGACAGGAAGAGCGACCCGAACGCCATCAGGCGCCAGTTGCGCGCCTGGACGCGGGCCGAGCCGATGCGGTCATCCCACACCTGGGCGGCGCGCAGGTACGGCGTTTCGGGTTCGGGAGCTTTTCCATAGTGGGTCGAGGGTCGTCGAAACATCAGCGGTCACCTTCGGAGAGATTGATGGAAGAGCCGCCGCCGTGGCTGTCGCCGCTGCGCACCGCATGGACGGTGGTCGAGACGGCGTGGCTCATCTGTTGGGAGCGCTTCATCCGGCGGGCCCAGGCGGGCGGCTGATCGCCGCCTGCAGGACCCGGCGTCGCGTCGTTGGCAGCTTCGCCGACGGTGCCCATGGTCGAGGAGCCGCCGGTTGCCTCGAAGGCGGACCGGGCTCCGTCGGCGAAGCTAGAGCGCATGCTCGACGATGTGCGCTCGGCGGCGCGTCGAAGCGGCGATGTCGCGGCCGATCCAGCGGCCCGGGCGACACCGCCCAGTCCGCTCGCCACGCCCGAGGCGCCCGTCTGCCCTGCGGCGCCCAGGCTGTATGCGGTCGATGCGCCGCCGGCGAGCGCGGCACCACCACGGGCTGCGGCG
>NZ_JACTUZ010000107.1 GCF_014490445.1 Pseudoroseomonas ludipueritiae
CAAGGCGCGGCTGCTCTGGCTGGTGGCGCGCTGCGGCCTCGCGCGATGACGGTGCATGTGGCCGGCGCCGGGCTGGCCGGGCTTGCGGCGGCGGTGGCCCTGGCCGGACAGGGCGCCCGCGTGGTGCTCTGGGAAGCGGCGAAGCAGGCCGGCGGCCGCTGCCGCTCCTACCATGACGCGCAGCTCGGCATGGTGATCGACAACGGCAACCATCTCGTGCTCTCCGGCAACCCGGCGGTCGGCCGCTACCTGCGCGCCATCGGTGCCGAGCACCGGCTGGCCGGGCCGGAACAGGCCACCTACCCTTTCCTCGACCGGCGCGACGGCAGCCGCTGGGCGCTGCGGCCCAATGACGGGCCGCTGCCCTGGTGGGTGTTTTCCGGAAGCCGCCGCGTGCCCGGCACCGGCCCGGGCGATTACCTGGCGCTGGCCGCCCTGTTGCGCCGCCATCCTGGCCGCCGCATCGGCGATGTCATGGCCTGCCAGGGCCCGCTCTGGGACAGGCTGCTGCGCCCGCTGCTGGTGTCCATCCTGAACACCCGGCCCGAGGATGGCGATGCCGACCTCGCCGGCGCCGTGCTGCGCGAAAGCCTGGCGAAGGGCGGCCTCGCCAGCCGCCCGCGCATCGCCACGCCGACACTGGATGCCGCCTTCGTGGCCCCCGCGCTGGATTATCTGCGGGCGGCGGGCGCCGAGATCCGCCTCGGCCAGCGGCTGCGCGGGTTGCGGCTGGAGGGCGAGCGCCTCGGCGCCCTGGCCATGGCGGAAGGCACGGTGCCGCTCGGCCCCGCCGATTCCCTGGTGCTGGCGGTGCCGCCCTGGGTGGCGCAGGAACTGCTGCCCGGCCTCCAGGCGCCGGACGACTTCCGCCCCATCCTGAACGCCCATTTCGCCGCCACGCCACCGCCGGGCGCCCCCGCCATGGTCGGGCTGGTGGGCGGCACGGCGGACTGGGTCTTCGCCTACCCTGACCGGCTTTCCACCACCACCAGCGATGCCGGCGCGCTGATGGAGCGCGACACGGAAGCCCTGGCCGCCGCCCTATGGCAGGATGTCGCCGCCACCCATGGCCTTTCCGGCCCGGTGCCACCCTGCCGGCTGGTCAAGGAACGGCGCGCCACCTTTGCCGCCACCCCCGCCCAGGCCGCGCGCCGCCCCAAGGCGCGCACCGCCTGGCAGAACCTGTTCCTGGCGGGCGACTGGACCGATACCGGCCTGCCCGCCACCATCGAGGGCGCCTTGCGCTCGGGGGAGGCCGCCGCCGCGCTGGCCTTCGCCGGGCCGGGCGCATCGGAGGCCGCTGCCGCATGAACCACATCGCCACCCCCGACCTGGACAGCCTGGAGCACGACCTGCGCCGCGCCACCGCGGCCCTGCTGCGCCAGCAGCGCCCGGACGGCCACTGGGTTTTCGAGCTGGAGGCGGATGCCACCATCCCCGCCGAATACATCCTGCTGCGCCAGCACCTGGCCGAGCCGGATGCGCCGGAACTGGAGGAAAAGCTCGGCCGCTACCTGCGCCGCATCCAGGGCGAGCATGGCGGCTGGCCGCTGTTCCATGGCGGCAGCTTCGATATCAGCGCCTCGGTGAAAGCCTATTTCGCGCTGAAGATGATCGGCGACGACCCGGACGCGCCGCATATGGCCCGCGCCCGCGCCGCCATCCTGGCCGCCGGCGGCGCCGCGCGCGCCAATGTCTTCACCCGTATCCTGCTAGCGCAATACGGCCAGTTGCCCTGGAGCGCGGTGCCCACCATCCCGGTGGAATTGATCCTGCTGCCGCGCTGGTTCCCGGTGCATCTCTCGCGCATGTCCTATTGGGCGCGCACCGTGATCGCGCCGCTGCTGGTGCTGCAGGCGATGCAGGTGCGGGCGCGCAACCCGCGCGGCATCGGCGTGCCGGAACTCTTCACCGACGCCCGCCTGCCCCGGAAGAAGGTGAAGACGCACCACCACCCCGGCTGGGCCGCCTTCTTCAACGGCGTCGACCGCGTGCTGAAGGTGGCCGAGCCGCTCTGGCCGCGCGGCAGCCGCCAGCGCGCCATCCAGCGCTGCGTGGATTTCGTGACGGAACGGCTGAATGGCGAGGATGGCCTCGGCGCCATCTACCCCGCCATGGCCAATAGCGTGATGATGTATGATGCGCTGGGCTACCCGCCGGAGCACCCGCACCGCGCCATCGCCCGCCGCTCGGTCGAGAAGCTGCTGGTGGTGGGCGAGGAGGAAGCCTACTGCCAGCCCTGCGTTTCCCCTGTCTGGGACACGGCCCTGGCCGCCCATGCCCTGATGGAAGCCGGCGAAGCGGAAGCCGCCGCGCGCGGCCTGGAATGGCTGAAGCCCTTGCAGGAGCTGGAAGTCAAAGGCGACTGGGCCGAGCAGCGCCCCGACGTGCGCCCCGGCGGCTGGGCCTTCCAATACCGCAACGCGCATTACCCGGACCTGGACGACACCGCCGTGGTGGTCATGGCCATGGACCGTGCCCGCCGGCAGTTCGGCAGCGGCACCGGCTATGACGAGGCCATCGACCGTGGCGCCGAATGGACGGTGGGGCTGCAAAGCCGCAACGGCGGCTGGGGCGCCTTCGACGCCGACAACGTCCACCACTACCTGAACAACATCCCCTTCGCGGACCATGGCGCGCTGCTGGACCCGCCCACCGCCGATGTCTCCGCCCGCTGCGTCTCCATGCTGGCCCAGCTCGGCGAGCCGCGCGGCAGCCTGCGCATGCTGAACGCCATCGACTACCTGGAGCGGGAACAGGAAGCCGATGGAAGCTGGTTCGGCCGCTGGGGCGTGAACTACATCTACGGCACCTGGTCCGCCCTCTGCGCCCTGAACGCCGCCGGTTTCGATGCCAGCCGCCCCAGCCTGCGGCGCGGTGCCGACTGGCTGCTCCGCATCCAGAACCCCGACGGCGGCTGGGGCGAGGACTGCGACAGCTACAAGCTGGACTACAAGGGCTATGAGCCCGCACCCTCAACCGCCTCCCAGACCGCCTGGGCGCTGCTGGGCCTGATGGCGGCGGGCGAGGTGGACCACCCCGCCGTGGCGCGCGGCATCTCCTGGCTGCGGGAACACCAGGAGGAGGACGGGCTCTGGGGCCAGGAAGCCTATACCGGCGGCGGCTTCCCGCGCGTCTTCTACCTGCGCTACCACGGCTATCCGAAGTTCTTCCCGCTCTGGGCGCTGGCGCGCTACCGCAACCTGCGGCAGGGGAACAGCCGGCAGGTGGTGCATGGGATGTGAGGCTGGGGGAATGAATTCCCCCCGCAAACGTATACGTTTGCGCCCTTCTTCTCTTTTCGAGTTCACGGGTGCGCCTGCGGCGGCACCCTCCCACGCCGGTTCGCGCCGGAGGTCATGGACCTCCGACGACTGCCGCCGTCACTCGTGTGGCCTTTGTTTCAGAAGCCGCCCGACACTCCACGCCAGTGTCAAACTCGAAGAAAAAAGAAGGGGTTCCAGGGGAATTCATTCCCCTGGCCTTTTCTGCCCATGACCATCCTCGCCGCCACTGGCCTGCATCGCGAGACCCGCATCCTCGCCGCCCCTGGCGTCCGGCCCATTCCTGGGGGCGGCGACGCCGCACGGCTGGAAGCCGAGTTGAACCGGCTGGCCCCAACTGCAAGGGGCATCATCAGCATCGGCATCGCGGGCGCGCTGGCGCCGGGGCTGCGCCCCGGAGACTGGGTGGTGGCGGAGATGGTGCTGGGGGATGAAGCCGCCGCCACCGATGCGGCCTGGGCGGCGCGGCTGGCCGCTGCCCTGCCCGGCGCGCGGATTGGCACCATGCTGGGTCGCGACGCCATGGCGGCGGAGGCGGCGGAAAAAGCCGCGCTGCACCGGGCCACGGGCGCATTGACGGTGGACATGGAATCGCACGTAGCGGCGCGGGTGGCGCGGCGGCATGGGCTGCCGCTAGCCGTGGCGCGGGTAGTGTCGGATGCGGCGGGGCGCACCCTGCCGCCGGCCGCGCAGGTGGGCATGCGGCCGGATGGCGGGGTGGATCTGCCGGCGGTGCTGCGGGCGCTGGTCAGGGCGCCCTGGCAGCTTCCCGCCCTGGTGCAGACGGGGTGGGAGGCGGAGCGGGCCTTCCGGGCCTTACTCCGCGGCCACCACCTCGTCGGGCCCGGGCTTGGCGGCCCCGGTGCGGGTGATGCGCGGGCGGTGTGAGCCCGCCGGCTTGCTGGCGCGGATCTCGGCCAGCTTCTTCTCCACATGGCCGGAGAAGACGTATTCGGCCGGGCGCTGATTATCGAGCGGAATGTCCTTGGCCATCGGGCCTTCGGTGCGCACGCCCTTCACCGTGACCGCCAGGGCCTTCAGCGGGTTGCGGATCATGTCCTGCACGGCCGAAGCCTCAAAGCCCGAATGGACCATGCAGTCGGCGCATTTCTCGTAGTTGCCGACGCCGTACTTGTCCCACTCGGTGTCGTCCATCAGCTCCTTGAAGGTCTTGGCATAGCCTTCGCCCAGCAGGTAGCAAGGCTTCTGCCAGCCGAAGACGGTGCGCGTCGGGTTGCCCCAGGGCGTGCACTTGTAGGCTTCGTTGCCAGCCAGGAAGTTCAGGAACATGCGGGACTGGGTGAAGGGCCAGTTCTTGCCGCCGCGCCCGCGCGAGAGGATGCCGCGGAACAGTTCCTTGGTCTTGGTGCGGTTCAGGAAGTGCTGCTGGTCCGGCGCCCGCTCATAGGCATAGCCGGGGGAGACGGTGATGCCGTTCAGACCCAGTTCCTTCATCTCGTCGAAGAAGGCGGCCGTCTGCGCCGGGTCGGCGTCGTTGAACAGGGTGCAGTTGATGGAGACTTGGAAGCCCTTGGCCTTGGCCAGCCGGATGGCTTCCACCGCCTTGTCATAGACGCCCGTCTGGCAGACGGACTTGTCGTGCATCGCCTCGTTGCCATCCAGGTGGATGGACCAGGTGAAGGCCGGGCTCGGCTTGTAGTCGTCGATCTTCTTGGCCAGCAGCAGCGCATTGGTGCAGAGGATGACGAACTTGCCGCGCTTGAGGTAGCCCTCGACGATCTGCGGCATTTCCTTGTGCAGCAGCGGCTCGCCACCCGCGATCGAGACCACGGGCGCGCCGCATTCGTCGATCGCCTCCATGCAGTCCTCGACCGAGAGGCGCTGGTTCAGGATCTCGTTGGGGTAGTCGATCTTGCCGCAGCCGGCGCAGGCCAGGTTGCAGCGGAACAGCGGCTCCAGCATCAGCACCAGCGGGTAGCGCTTGCGGCCGGTCAGCTGCTGCTTCACCACATAGGCGCCGATCTTGGCGGCCTGCAGCACGGGAATTCCCAAGGCTGCGCTCCTCTCTACTGCACGGGTTTGACCGCCGGTGGCAGGACCGGTGCCGGGGTCTCGATGGTTCTGAGCTCGGGCGGCAGGCGGAACTCCACATCCTCGTGGATTCCGTTCATCTGGGTCACCTCGGCCCCGCCATACCTGCGCAGCGCCCCGATCACGTCAAGAACCAAATGCTCGGGCGCGGAGGCGCCGGCGGTCAGCCCCACCGTCCGCACACCACTCAGCCAGCCAGGGTCAAGCTCGCTGGCATCGGCGATCAGATGGCTCGGCAAACCCAGTTCCACGCCGATTTCCCGCAGGCGGTTGGAGTTGGAGCTGTTGCGCCCCCCCACCACCAGCAGCAGGTCCACCTCCGCGCAAAGCTCCCGCACCGCCGACTGCCGGTGCTGCGTCGCATAGCAGATATCCGAAACACTGGGGCCTTGCAGGTCGCTGAACCGCGCCTCCAGCGCCGCGATCACGCCACGGGTATCGTCCACGCTCAAGGTCGTCTGGGTGATATAGGCCAGTGGCGCATCGGCCGGCAGCGCCAGCCGCGCCACATCCTCGGCCGAGGCCACCAGATGCACCGGCGCCCCCACCTGCCCCAGCGTGCCCTCCACCTCCGGATGCCCGGCATGACCGATCAGCACCAGGGTGCGGCCCCGCGCCACATATTGCCGCCCCTGCGCATGCACCTTGGAGACCAGCGGGCAGGTGGCGTCCAGCACCGGCAGGCCCCGCCGCTCCGCCTCATCCACCACCGACTGCGGCACGCCATGGGCGCTGAAGACCGTGACGGCGCCATCCGGCACCTCCGCCAGATCCTCGACAAAGATGGCGCCCTTGCGTTGCAGATCCTCCACCACATGGCGGTTGTGCACGATCTCATGCCGGACATAGACGGGGGCGCCGAACTTCTGCAGCGACCTTTCGACGATCTCGATGGCCCGCACCACTCCGGCACAGAAGCCGCGCGGCTGCGCCAGCAGAATCCGCATGCACGTCCCCCCATCGCCTGGCGCCGGCCATGCCGCCGCGTCAGAGCCTGGCTGAACCTATGCCGCCCCCGCCCCCAGCGGATAGCCGCTTTCCACTGCCCAGCGGAAACAGTGCGGTGAGGAGGGAGCCCGCATGCCCGTCAGCGGCTTTTGATCCATGCCGTCTCGGAGCAGGGCCGCGCGGCATGCTATGGGCCGCGGATGACCATGCCGCGCCGCACCTTCCTGTTCACGGGCCTGCTCACGGGCCTTTCCCTGGCCCTCACCCTCGGGCCGCTGGCGCCGCTGGCCGCCCAGCCTGCCGACCCGGCCGCACAGCCGATCGAACAACTGCACGCAGCGCTGCTGCAGGCCATGCAGCAGGCGCAGTCCCTGGGCGTGGAAGGCCGCGCCCGGCTGCTGACCCCCGCCGTGGAACAGGCCTTCGACCTGCCGGCCATGACGCGCACCGCTGTAGGCGCCCGCTGGTCCGGCTTCACGCCTGAGGACCAGGCGGCGGTGACGGAAGCCTTCCGCCGCTACACGATCGCCAGCTACGCCCGCAACTTCAACGGCTTCAGCGGCCAGAGCTTCACCACCAACCGTGTCGAGACCCAGGGCGAGGACAAGGTGGTGATCACCACCCTGAACAACCCTGGCGGCGCCCCGGTGAACCTGACCTACCGCATGCGCCAGACCGGCGGCGCCTGGAAGATCATCGACGTGCTGCACGATTCCATCAGCGAACTGGCGATCCGCCGCTCGGAATTCTCCGGCGCCGTGCGGCAGGGCGGGGCCGCGCTGCTGGTGCAGCGGCTGAACGAACAGTCCGACCGGCTGATGCGGCCCTGAGAAGGGCCGGGGGCATGAATTCCCCCGGACCCCCTTCTTTTTTTCTTCGAGCTGGGTTCGGGCTCAGGCGAGCGGTGGGATGTTCTCAATAGAAGGCCATACGGGCTGAGACCTCAGTCGCCCGAGGTCCAAGACCTCCGGCGCGCCCCGGCGTGGGAAGGTGCCGCCGCAGGCGCACCCGAAAACTCGAAAAGAAAAAAGAAGGGGTCTGGGGAATTCATTCCCCAGCCTTGCTTCCTTCACCGCGCCGGCTTCGCCAGCAGGGCCGGTTGCAGCAGCAGCGTCGTCACCAGCACCCAGAAGAGCGAGACCATCAGCAGCATCCCCATGCTGGCCGTGCCGGGATGGCTGGAGAGCCAGAGGTTGCCGAAGCCGGTGGCCGTGGTCAGGGCGCTGAACAGGATGGCGCGGGTCAGGCTGGAGGGCAGCAGGCGGCTCTCGCCCTTCCGCCAGGCCATGACGAAATAGATGTTGAAGGCCACGCCGATGCCGAACAGCAGCGGCAGGGCGATGATATTGGCGAAGTTCAGCGGCAGCCCCAGCACCACGCAGGAGGCCAGCGTCAGCAGGCCGCTGAGCAGCACCGGCAGCACCGTCAGCAGCACGTCCCGCACTCGCCGCAGGATCATGGCCAGCAGCAGCGTGATGGCGATGCCGGAGAGCAGCCCGGCCTGCTGGAAGGCGGTGACGATGGTGCCCGCCGCGCCCTGGATGGAGATGGGCGCCCCCACCGCATCCGGCGCCACCGCCTGCACGGCGGCGGAGAAGCGTTGCAGCACCGCGTTGTCGTTGGAATCGCCGCGCGGGAAGACCTGGATCAGCGGGCGACCATCCCGCGCCACCCAGTCGGCCACCAGGTCGGGCGGCAGGGTCTCGGCGGTCACCGGGCCCGCATCCAGCATGGCGCGGATCTGGCTGAGCAGGGTGCGCAGCGGCGGGATCACCGCCTCGGCCAGGGCCACGCGGGTGGTGGCGGGGCCGGCGGCCAGGGCATCCAGCGCGGTGGCCAGCCGGCGCGCGGCGATGGCGGCGGGGGTCTGCTCCTGCTCGGCGGCGGTGCGCAGGGCGACGGCGGTGGCGATCATGGCGCGCACCACCTCGGCATCGGTGGGGGCCGAGCGCACCTGGGGCGGGTTCAGGGTCAGGGCCAGCAGGTCCGCCGCATCCGCGATGGCGGCCAGCTTCTCCGGCTGCTGTTCCGGGATGAAGCTCTTGAGGGAGACGACCTGCGCCACTTCCGGCAGGGCGGCAAGGCGGGCGGAAAGGGGATCGACCGCCTCCAGGGAGGGCGCCAGCACGCTGATGGTATTGGGCGTGCGGTCCGGGTCCCGCATCAGGTCCTCCAGCGTGGCGATGGATTCCGCCTTCTGGCTGCGCAGGTGGATGGGGTTGAAGTCGAAATGCAGGCGCGGCAGCACGGCGAGGGACGCCAGGGCCGCCGCGACGCCCAGCCCCATCACCAGCCGGTGGCGGCGGTGCAGCCAGCCTTCCAGCGGCGCCAAGGCAGGCCAGCCGACCTCGGCCTGCTCGCCACGCGGGCGCAGCAGCACCACCAGCGCCGGCAGCAGCGTGATGGAGAGCAGGAAGGCCACCACCATGCCCATGCCGGCGATGACGCCCAGTTCCGAGACGCCCAGGAAGCTGGTGGGCAGGAAGGCGAAGAAGCCCACGGCAGTGGCCAGCGCCGCCAGCGCCAGGGAGGCGCCGACGCCCCGCCCGGCCGCGGCCAGCGCGGCGCGGTCATCGGCTTGCCCCAGACGCTCCGCCCGGTAACGGACGCAGACCTGGATGCCGAAATCCACACCCAGGCCCACGAAGAGCGGAATAAAGGCCACCGAGATCAGGTTGAAGCGCCCGGCCACCAGCAGCCCCAGCCCAGCGGTGATCACCAGGCCAATCAGCGTGGTCAGCAGGATGGCGCCGACCAGCCGGGCGGAGCGCACGGCCAGCCAGAGCATGGCCACCAGCGCCAGCAGCATGGCGGCGCCCATCAGCTCGCCGCCCTCGGCCAGGGTGCCGAATTCCTCATCGGCCATGGGCACCGGGCCGGTCAGGCGCACGGTGACGCCATGGGCCGGGTCCAGCCCCAGCTCCCGCGCCGCGGCACGGATGGCGTCGGTGGCGCGGGTGCCAGGCTGCAGGTCGGAATAATCCAGCTCCGGCCGTGTCAGGATGAAGCGGCGCAGCACGCGCGTGCCGGCCTGCTGGTCGGAAAACAGGTTCTGCCAGGAAAAGAAGGCCGGCTGGCCCTCCACCACGCGAGTGAAGGTCTCCGCCAGGGCCGAAAGCGGGCGGGCGATGTCGCCGAGGCTGGCCTGCCCCATCTCTACCCCGCGCAGCACGGTGCCCAGCGCCCCCATCACGCCACGCAGGCTGGGGTCGGCGGCCAGGGGGCCAAGGAAGGGCTGGGCCTCGATCAGCTTTTCCGTGGCGGCCTGCACCTCCTCCAGCGGCAGCAGCATCAGGCCGTGGCGGTTGAAGAAGGGCCCGCCATCGGGGCGGTGCACGTCGTGCAGCAAGCCGGGCATCGCCTGGAGCCGCTCGGCCAGCCGGGCAGTGGCGGATTCGGCCAGTTCCGGCGTGGCGCCATCCACCACCACGACGACGAGGTTGTGCAACTGGGGGAAATTGGCCTCATAGGCCAGCTCGTCCTGCCGCCAGGGCAGGTCGGTGGAGATCAGCTCCGCCGTATCGGCCGTCAGCGCGAAATGACGGACGCTATAGAAGCCGGCGCCGAGTGCCAGCAGCAGCGCCAGCAGCAGCGTGAGCCAGGGCCGCCGGATGCTCGCCGCGACGATCCGGGCGGTCAGGGATGTCTGGGTGAACACATCGGCACCTTGCGCTGGAAAGACGGCGCCGGAACCCCATGGGCGGCGGCATCCTGTCTTCAGCGGCCAGGGGCCGGGCGGTCAAGGCCCGGCCGGTGGCCTGGGGCCGCCCGCCGCATGGGCGGGGCGGCCCCGGCGCTCAGGCGGCGGCGACGGTCTTCTGAACCTGCTCGCCCAGGCCGGCGATGCCGAGGCGGATGGTCTGGCCCGGCTTCAGGTAGACCGGCGGCTTCTGCCCCATGCCCACGCCCGGCGGGGTGCCGGTGGTGATGACATCGCCCGGATGCAGCGTGATGAACTGCGAGACATAGGAGACCACCTTCTCCACCCCGAAGATCATGGTGCGGGTGGAGCCGTCCTGGTAGCGGTGGCCGTCCACCTCGCAGAACATCGCCAGGTCCTGCGGGTCCGGCACCTCGTCCTTGGTCACCAGCCAGGGGCCGAGCGGGCCGAAGGTGTCGCAGCCCTTGCCCTTGTCCCACTGGCCGCCGCGCTCGATCTGGAATTCGCGTTCGGAGACGTCGTTGCAGACGGCATAGCCGGCCACATAGTCCAGCGCCTCGGCCTCCGAGACATTCTTGGCCTTGGTGCCGATGACGATGGCCAGCTCGACTTCCCAGTCGGTCTTCTGGCTGTTGCGCGGGATCTCCACGTCGTCATTGGGGCCGCAGAGCGCGCCCAGCGACTTCAGGAAGATGATCGGCTCCTTCGGAATGGCCGCGCCGGTTTCCGCCGCGTGGTCGGCATAGTTCAGGCCGATGCAAACGAAGTTCTTCATATGCGCGACCGGCGGGCCGAGGCGCGGATTGCCGGAGACGGCCGGCAACGAGGCCGGGTCAAGCGCCGCCAACTTCGCCAGTCCGGCGGCGGAAAGCGCATCGCCCGAGAAATCCGGCAGCACGCCGGACAGGTCGCGGATGGTGCCGGCGGCATCAAGCAGGCCTGGCTTTTCCTGGCCCGGCGGGCCGTAACGCAGCAGCTTCATGGTTCAGGGCTTCCTTAGTTGGTCCAGCCGCCATCGATGACGATGGCCTGGGCGGTCACGAACTGGCTCTCCGGCGCGGAGAGATACAGCACAAGCTCGGCGATCTCCTCGGCCGTGGCGAGGCGCCCCATCGCCTGGCGGGAAACAAAGGCGGCCCGCGCCGCCTCCAGGCCACCGGCGGCACCCGCATTGGCGGCAATACGCTCGCCCAGCGAGGGTGTATCCACCGTGCCCGGGCAGACGCAGTTGCAGCGGATGCCCCTGGTGACGAAATCGGCCGCCACGCTCTTGGTCAGCCCGACCACGGCGGCCTTGGTGGTGCCATAGGCGAAGCGGTTGGCCACGCCCTTCACCGAGCCGGCGGCGGAAGCCATGTTGACGATGGCACCGCCGCCCTGGGCCAGCATGCCCGGCAGCGCCGCCTGGATCACCTTCCACTGCGCCCGCACGTTCAGCGCGAAGGCGAAGTCCCAATCCTCGTCACGGCAGTTCAGCACGTCGTTCTGGTGCACGAAGCCGGCGCAGTTGAAGACCACATCGAAAGGCCCGTTGCCCTCGATGGTCGCCTTCACCGCCGCGTCGTCCAGCACGTCCAGCGGCATGGCGGTGACGCCATCCCCCAGCCCCGCCAGCTTGGCAGCGTCCCGGTCGGTGGCGACCACGGTGGCGCCTTCCCGCGCATAAGCCAGCGCGGCGGCGCGGCCGATGCCCTGCCCCGCCGCCGTCACGAAGCAGCGCTTTCCTTGCAGCCTTCCGGCCATGCAGTTCTTCTCCCTCGCGAAAAGGCTGGGGGAAGGAATTCCCCCAGACCCCCATCTTTCTTTTGCGGTGTTTTTTTAGTGTGGCGCCGCTGGAGCGGGCCCGCCTCAACTCGAAGAAAAAAGATGAGGGTTCGGGGGAATTCATTCCCCCGACCTTCCTTCCCCCTTCAGTGGTTGTGCCGGCTCTCGCCGCGCGTCTCCAGGATGTTCAGGTAGAGCGTCGCGGGCTCCAGACAGCCGCCGGTGCCGAGCTGGCCGACCATGGAGCGGTAGATCTCCTCCCACGGCGTCTTGTTCAGCAGCTTGGGCGGCGTCCAGGCGGCGCGGCGGGCTTCCATCTCCTCGGCCGGGATCAGCAGGTCCACCTTGCGGGTCTTCAGGTTGATGCGAATCGGGTCACCCGACTTCATCAGCGCCAGCCCGCCGCCCACCGCCGCTTCCGGGGAGACATTGAGGATGGAGGGAGAGGCCGAGGTGCCGCTCTGCCGGCCGTCGCCCATGGTGGGCAGGCTGTGGAGGCCGGCTTTGATCATGGCGCCCGGCGGCTGCATGTTCACCACCTCCGCGCTGCCCGGGTAGCCCACGGGGCCGCAGTTGCGGATGACCAGCACGGTATGCTCGTCCACGCCCAGGTCGGGGTCCTCGATGCGGTCGTGGTAGTCCTCCGGCCCCTCGAAGACGATGACCTTGCCCTCGAAGACATCCTCGGGGTCGGAGAGGAAGCGCTTGCGGAACTCGGCGTCGATGACGCTGACCTTCATCACCGCGCTCTCGAACAGATTGCCGGAAAGCACGACGAAGCCCGCCTGTTCCTTCAGCGGCGTGTCATAGGCGCGGATCACCTCGCGGTCCGGCAGCGGCGCGCGCTTCAGGTCTTCTTCGAGTGTCTGGCCGGTGACGGTCTTCACGCCGAGGTGGAGCTTGCCGGCATCCGCCAGCTCCTTCATCACCGACTGCACGCCGCCGCCGCGATAGAACATCTCGCCCAGGAAGCGGCCGGCCGGCTGGCAATCCACCAGCAGCGGAATATCGGCGCCGATGGTCTGCCAGTCCTCGGTGGTCAGCTCCACGCCCATGTGGCGGGCAATGGCCACCAGATGCGGCGGGCAGTTGGAGGAGGCACCGATGGCGCTGGCCAGCACGATGGTGTTCTCGAAAGCCTCGCGCGTCATGATGTCGGAGGGGCGCAGGTTCTCCTTCACCATCTCCACGATGCGCGCGCCCGTCGCATGGGCGATCTGCCCGCGCTCACGATAGGCCGCCGGGATGGAGGCGCAGCCGGGCAGCGACATGCCCAGCGCTTCCGCCAGGCTGTTCATGGACAGCGCCGTGCCCATGGTGTTGCAGTGGCCGACCGAGGTGGCGGAGGAGGCCACCATCTGCATGAAGCCGTCGTAGTTGATCTCGCCGGCCGCCAGCAGCTTGCGCGCTTCCCAGACGATGGTGCCGGAGCCGGAGAGCCGCCCCTTCCAGTGCCCGTCCAGCATCGGGCCGCCGGAGAGCACGATGGCCGGGATGTTCACGGTGGCCGCGCCCATCAGGCAGGCGGGCGTCGTCTTGTCGCAGCCCGTGGTCAGCACCACGCCATCCAGCGGATAGCCGTGCAGCACCTCGACCAGCGAGAGATAGGCCAGGTTGCGGTCCAGCGCCGCCGTGGGGCGCTTGCCGGTCTCCTGGATCGGATGGATCGGGAATTCGAGGGGAATGCCGCCGGCATCGCGGATGCCCGCCTTCACCCGCTCGGCCAGGGCGATGTGGTGGCGGTTGCAGGGGGCGATGTCGCTGCCGGTCTGGGCGATGCCGATGATCGGCTTGCCCGATTGCAGCTCGCCGCGCGTCATGCCGAAGTTCAGGAAGCGCTCGATATAGAGCGCCGTCATGCCCGGGTCTTCCGGGTCGTCGAACCAGCGCTGGCTGCGCAGCTTGAAGTGCTTCTTGGTTTGGTCCATCGGCCGTCCCTCTTGCCTCTCCCGTTGCTCAGCCTCCGTCCGGGTTCGGCGGCTGTCAATCCGGGGAGAGGCAGGGGAAGGCGGCTCAGCGGGCCCGGGCGGCCTTCAGAGAGCCCGGCCTGGGCGCCGCCTTGGGCAGCGGCGTGCGGGAGAGGGAGGCGATCACCGGGCGCGGCTGGCCGGAAGCCTTGGAGATTTCCTCGTCCTGGCTCTCGATCAGCTTGCGCGCCGGCTCATCGCCATCCAGCCCACCCAGGATCTCCGCCGGCACCTTGCGGTTGGAGCGGCGGGAGCCGTCCTCGTAGAGGACGTCAAAGAAAACCCAGGTGCCGGAATGGCGGTGCTTGGCGGTCATTGGAAACTCCTGCCGCCGGAGCAAGGGCGGCTTATGCCTGTTCGTCGGTCTCGGCCGCGGGGGCGGCTTCGTTGCCGGCAGACGCGGCGGCTTCGCGCTCAGCCTTGCGCTGCTCGCGCTCGCGCTGCTTGGCGTCGGCCTTGGCCTGCTTGGCCCGGTCGCGGTCCGCGCGCTGCTGATTGTAATTTGGGGCTCGTGCCATGGGGGATCCTCCCGCGTCTCGGTGAAAGGGCCGGTCTCCGCAACCAGATGGCACGGTAGAGGGCGCGCGGCGCTGGCGCGCGGGATGCACAAGCCTTTCTCGGGGATGATCCCTGGGAGGCGGTGCAGCCGGCGCGGGCAGCAGCCTGCCCGGCCGGAAGGGCCGCGCGCCGGGGCGCGCGGCCATCTGGTCAGGCGCCGAAGCGCCTGGCCGGGTCAGGCGCGGCGCAGGTTGCCGGCCGAGACCTTGCCATCCTTGCCGCGCTGCAGCTCGAACTCGACGCGCTCGCCTTCGTTCAGGCTCTGCATGCCGCCGCGCTGCACGTCGGAGATGTGCACGAACACGTCCTTGGAGCCGTCTTCCGGCTGGATGAAGCCGAAGCCCTTAGTCGTGTTGAACCACTTGACGGTACCGATAGCCATCGGGGTGCTCCGTAGATGATGTTGCCGCCGCACGACATGTGCTGCGGATCAACTTGATGGACGGGCACCAGGCACGATGCACGAACGGCCGGGCACGAGGCGCAGGCCAAACCAGTCGACGCTGTGTATCTAGGCTTCCCTCGGCCCAACCGCAACCAATATGACCAAAACGTCAGATTGTCTCAGCCGCTCAGCCCTTCCTCCAGGAAGACCTGCACGGCCTGGAACAGCGCGCCGCGGTTACGCTCCAGCATGATTCCATGCGTCCCTTCCCCCAGCAGCACCATGCGCTTGGTGGGCACGGCGGTCAGCGCCTGGAACAGCGCCAGGGCCTGGGCGGGCGGTGCCTCGCGGTCCCATTCCGCCAGGGTGATCAGCACCGGCACCGTGACTCGGGCGGCATCGAAGAGGCGGCGGCCGGCCTGCTGGTCCGCCAGGGGGCCATTCGGCACCCGCAGCACGGAAGGCACCTGCCGCGCCCCTTCCGGGTCCACGGCGAAGGTGGTGTCCGCCCAGTGCTCGTACCAGCCGGCGGGGAAGAGGGCGCCGCGGCGGTTGTCCGGCACGCCCTCCACCCAGCGCGCCCGCACTTCCGCCCGCGTCAGGCTGCGGTAGGAGGGCAGCGCCGGGGCGGCGGCCTGGGCGCCAGTGCCCTGCGGGGCGTTCCCCTGCGCGGCATTCCCCCGGGCCGCATCCCCCTGCGAGGCGTTGCTCGGTGAGCCATTGCCCTGCCCCGGGGCGGCCGGCTCCGCCGGCCATTCCGGCGCGTAAAGCACCAGCCGGTCCACCAGCGCGGCATTCTCCACCGCGAATCGCGCCATCAGGCTGGCGCCCCAGCCCCAGCCCAGATGCACCAGCTTCGGCACGCCCCGCTTCTCGCGGATAAAGGCGGCGGCGGCTGCGATATCGGCCAGCGCGTCCCGCGACGTGGTCAGCGGCTGCCCGCCCGGCGGCTGCGCCATGGCGGCATCGCGCGTCGACCGGCCGTAGTTGCGCAGGTCCACGCTCCAGACATCGAAGCCGCGCCCGGCCATGTAATCCATCCAGGAGACGCCGCCGGCCGGCAGGTCGAAGGAGGTGCTGGCCGGGAAGGTGCCGTCATGGACGCAGAGCACCACGCGGTCCGCCCGCGCGGCCGTGGCGCCCTCGGGCCGCTTGTTGCGCAGGTAGAGCTGGATGCCGGGCCCCGAGGGTACCAGGAATTCCTCCAGCACCACCCCGGCCGGCTGGGCGGAAGCCGGGCCGGCGGCAGGCAGCAGCATCGGGGAGGCGATCAGCGGGGCGGCAAGCAGCACGCGGCGGCGCATGGACTTCTCCGGCGGATTCGGGGGCCTCGGTGGCGCCCGGTTGCAGGTGCAGCATAGGCCAGAAGCAGGCGGCCCGAAATCATCAGCGGCCGCGAACTCAGCCCCAGGGCCCGCGCGGCCGCCGCGCCGAAGGCCGCGCCGCGCCGCGCGACCAGGG
>NZ_JACTUZ010000108.1:0-2026 GCF_014490445.1 Pseudoroseomonas ludipueritiae
CACCACCCACCAGAGCCTTCAGACCCCCACCCGCAGGCAGTTCCCCCTGCTTGAAAACCTGGCCAAAAGTCGTGACGCCACCGCCAAGAGTATTAGCGCCAGCGTTTTCAAGATTCAGGTTGATCTGCATAAAAAACCCCGCCGATGAAATGTGTTTTACTTGGCTTTACTTCGATCCACCGCGCTGCCGCTTGCGCCTCGAGGCGCTCCGGCGCCGGGAAGGCTCTTCTCAGATCATGTTCACAAAAGCGCGATCTCTCGAGAACGTGATCGCATATTTACGCGGAATGTAAAAGCGTCTGGACAAAACCTGACAAGCTCGCATTGCCGCGAAGTTAATTTCGGCGGGAATTTTCGTAACTGCTTGATTATAAATAGCTTTCTAAGAAGCTAGGCGAGCCTTGCCTGTCTCTTGAAAAGGACATTCTGCCAATGAAATGTAGATTATCGCTTTTAGACAATTAATGAGACAAGAAGGCCATGAAGCTTTGGCTCGACAGGGGTGCCTTCAGGCCTGAATTCGGCTTAAGCTTGAGTTTCTCACGCAAATTCGCGTGATCAAAAGCTGGGGCCTTGGAGCATCCGGGACGATGGCTGCTCCGTTTCCCATCGCGGGCGAGGCGGGCTAGTATCCGCGCCCTTCCTTTCTCGCGATGATCCTGACAGGCCCAGCTGGATGACCGAACTTGCCTTCCACAACAGCGCTACTCGCCGGCGGGAGCCTTTTGCCCCCATCGATGCGCAGCATGTGCGCCTTTATGTGTGTGGGCCGACGGTCTACGACCTGGCGCATCTGGGCAATGCCCGCCCGGTCGTGGTCTTCGACGTGCTGGCGCGCCTGCTGCGCCGCCGCTTCCCGCGCGTCACCTATGTCCGGAACATCACGGACGTAGAGGACAAGATCAACGACCGCGCCCGGGAGAGCGGGGAGCCGATCAGCGCCATCACCGCCCGCACCACCGCCGACTTCCACCGGGACATGGCCGCCCTCGGCGCCCTGCCCCCGGATGAGGAGCCGCGCGCCACCGACAACATCGGCCAGATGATCACCATCATCGAGAAGCTGATCGCTGGTGGCCATGCCTATGCCGCCGAGGGGCATGTGCTCTTCTCGGTGCCGAGCTATGCCGGCTATGGCCAGCTTTCCGGCCGTTCGCCGGAGGAGATGCTGGCCGGGGCGCGCGTCGAGGTCGCACCTTATAAGCGCGATCCCGGCGATTTCGTGCTCTGGAAGCCTTCCGATGCCGAGACCCCGGGCTGGGACAGCCCTTGGGGCCGTGGTCGCCCGGGCTGGCATATCGAATGCTCGGCCATGTCCTGGCGCTACCTGGGCCCGGAGTTCGACATCCATGGCGGCGGGCACGACCTGCTCTTCCCGCACCATGAGAATGAGATGGCGCAATCCGTCTGCGCCTTCCCCGGCAGCCGCTTCGCCCGCACCTGGATGCACAATGGCATGCTGCTGGTGAACGGGGAGAAGATGTCGAAGTCGCTCGGCAACTTCCTCACGGTGCGGGACATCCTGCAGAACGGCCCCTGGGCCGGCGAGGCCTTCCGCCTGTTGCTGCTGAAGACGCATTACCGCGCCGCGCTGGATTATTCGCAGGAGCGGCTGGAGGAAGCGCGGGGCGAGCTGGACGATTTCTACGCCCTGTTGGCGCGCGACCTGCCGCAGCCCGAGGCGGATGACGCCCTGGTGGCCGAGATGGCCGAGTGGGCGCTGGAGCCCCTGGCCGACGACCTGAACACGCCGCTGGCCATCGCCCGCCTGCGCGACCTGCGCACGCTGGAGAATGTGGCGACCGTGGGTGGCTCCGCCACCGCCGTGCTCAGCCGCATCGGCCGGCACTGGGAGCCGGAATCCGGCCAGGCGGCCGCGGCGCTGCGGCAGGCGGCGGAGGTGCTGGGGCTACTCGGCTCCGACCCGCGTGCCTGGCGCCAGGGCGGGGCGGATGACAGCGTGGCGATCGAGGCGGCCATCGCGGCCCGCCTCGCCGCCCGCGCCGCCAAGAACTGGGCGGAAGCG
>NZ_JACTUZ010000108.1:2036-16087 GCF_014490445.1 Pseudoroseomonas ludipueritiae
TACATCGCGGCCCGCCTCGCCGCCCGCGCCGCCAAGAACTGGGCGGAAGCGGACCGCATCCGCGCGGAACTCACGGCCCAGGGCATCGTGTTGGAGGATTCCGCCGCCGGCACCACCTGGCGCCGGGCCTAGGCCACTTCCGGGCGCCGTGCTCCGGCGCGGGCGCGGCGCTTCGGCTGCCGCGCCTGCCGCCACCGGCCGAAAGCACCCACCGCCAGCATTCCAGCCGAGACAATCCCGACCCAGAGGGCGGGGCGCAAACCGAATTCCACATCCAGATTGGCCATCAGCACCGGCCAGAAGGGCGCGCCGGTGCCGATGCCATACCAGCCGGCCTCCAGCAGCGCGGTGCCCGCCGCCGCCAGCGGCACCAGCAAGGCCTGCCGCCACAGGGACGGCGCAGCGCCCTGAGGCGCCAGCAGCCGGTAGCCCATCAGCCAAAGGAAGAGGCCGGCGGTCAGCATGGCCTCCGTCACGTCGAGCTTGGTTTGCAGCACGAAATGCACCAGCGCCAGGATGGCGATGCCATAGACGGCCCGGTGCAGCAGTTGCCAGCGCCGCCCGCCCATCCGCTTCACCCATCCATCCGTGGAGGTGACGCCCAGCGCGACCAGCCCGGCCAGGGCGATGAAGCCGATGGTCAGGTAGAAGCGCAGCGCGATCTCGGACACGACCTTGCCGAGGTTGAAGCCCATGTCCGTGACATAAAGAAACAGATGCGCCAGGGCATAGGCCATGGCCGCCACGCCGACCATGCGGCGCACCAGCATCACCCTTGGCTGCCGCAGCATCTGCCGCAGCGGTGTCACCAGCAACGACAGCAGCAGGATGCGGATGGCCCAGAGGCCGGTCTGGTGGATCGCCTCCGTATAGGGGCGCGGCCCCAGGGAATGGGTGGCGGCCAGCCAGGCCAGCCAAAGCGCCGGCAGGCAGAGGCCGGCCAGCACCGCCAGCTTGAAGGGCGAAAAGTCTCCCTGGCGGTCGCGCCATGGCGCGCTGAGAAGAGGCGCCGGGGCGGAAAGGGCACGTGCTGTCATGCGCGCGGGCATCCTGCTGTCGTTCCGCAGATGTGGGCGGCCCTGTGCGGAACGGAAGGATTGAGGGCTTGCCTTCCCATGGGGGCAAGGATGCATCTGCGGCGGATGCATTGGAGAAACCGTTTCATGAAGTCCTTTGTCCTTGCCTCCGCCCTGCTTCTCCCCCTGGCCGGCACGGCGCTGGCGCAGCATGCGGGCCATGGCGCCCCGGCCGCTGCCGCCGAGACGCCCGCCACCCGCGCCTACCGGGACGCGATGGCGCGGACGCACCGGGACATGGACATTCCCCTGACCGGCGACCCTGACCGCGACTTCGCCGCCGGCATGATCCCGCATCACCAGGGCGCCATCGACATGGCGCGGATCGAGCTGGAACACGGCAAGGACCCGGAGATGCGCCGCATGGCGCAGGAAATCATCGTGGCACAGGAAAAGGAGATCGCGCAGCTCCGCGCCTTCCTGGCCCGGCGGCGCTAAGCCCTTTTCCCGGCGGCGCGGCGGGGCTATCGGGGCGCCATGCGCATGAAGCCCCCTGCCCCCAGCACCGCACCATGACCGGCCGTGACGGCGGCGCCGACCTAGCGCCCTTGCCGGGCGAGAGCCCCATCGTCGTGCTGGTGCGCCCGCAGCTGGCCGAGAATATCGGCATGGTGGCGCGCGCCATGGCCAATGGCGGGCTCTTCCACCTGCGCCTCGTCGCCCCGCGGGATGGCTGGCCGCTGGAGCGTGCCTGGTATGCTTCCTCCGGCGCCGACCGCATCCTGGATGCCGCCACGGTCCACCCGACGGTGGCCGATGCGGTGGCGGACTGCCGCCGCGTCTTTGCCACCTGCCCGCGCCCCCGCCATGTGATCGTGCCGGTTCATACGGCACGCGGCGCGGCGGAGGAGCTGGTGAAGATCTGCCGGGGCGACGAGCACCGCGTCGCCATCCTCTTCGGCCCTGAGCGCGCGGGGTTGGAGGCCGAGGACATGGCCCGGGCCGATACGCTGGTGCGTTACCCGCTGAACCCCCGGCACATGTCGCTGAACCTGGCGCAGGCCGTGATGATCATGGCCTATGAATGGTGGAACGCGGCCGAGGACCAGACGCCCCCGCGCCAGTTCATGACCAACGAGACCAGCGTCGCCACCAAGGGCGAGCTGGACAACTTCCTGGAGCGGCTGGTGCGGGAGCTGGATGCCTCTGGCTTCCTGGACAACCACCCCAAGCGCGCCGGCATGGTGCGCAACCTGCGCCACTGGTTCAACCGGGGCGAGGTGACGACCCAGGAACTTCGCACCTTGCACGGTGTGGTCAGCGAACTTTCCAAGGGCCGCATGCTGCGCGGCCGCCCGGCGGAGGAAGACCCGCCGCCGCCCTGGCTGGAAGAAACACTGCCGCGTTGACCCCTTCGCGAAGGGCTGCCTAGTCTCCTCCCAAGTCCCGCCAAAGGGACAAGGGAGGATAACATCATGCATCGCCGCACCCTGCTGCAGGGCGCCGCGCTGGGCGGGTTTGCCCTGGCGCGCCCGGCCCTCGCGCAGCCTGCCAAGGCTTCGACCCTGCGCTTCGTGCCGCAGGCCAATCTGACGGCCCTGGACCCGATCTGGACCTCGGCGATCGTCACCCAGATCCATGGCTACCATGTCTATGACACGCTCTATGGCGTGAATGCGGAACAGCGCCCGCTGCCGCAGATGGCGGAAGGCCATACCGTCTCGGACGACAAGCTGACCTGGCGCATCAGGCTGCGAGAAGGCTTGCGCTTCCACGATGGCGAGCCCGTGCTGGCCCGCGACGCCGCCGCCAGCCTGGAGCGCTGGTCCAAGCGCGACCCCTTCGGGCAATTGCTGGCCAAGGTGGTGGAACGCTGGGGCACCGCGGACGACCGCACGGTCGAGATCCGGCTCACCCGCCCCTTCCCCATGCTGCTGGACGCCATCGCCAAGCCCGATGCCAATGTCGCCTTCATCATGCCGGAGCGGCTGGCGCGCACCGATGCCAATACGCAGATCTCCGAGGTGATCGGCTCCGGCCCCTATCGCTTCGTGAAGGAGGAGTTCAGCACCGGCAGCCGCTCGGTTTACGCCAAGTTCGACCGCTACGTGCCGCGCGAGGGCACGCCGGATTGGACCAGCGGCGGCAAGGCCGCGCATTACAACCGTGTCGAATGGCATGTGCTGCCCGACCCCGCCACCGCCGTCGCCGCGCTCAGCAACGGCGAGGTCGATTGGGTGGACCAGCCGCTCAGCGACCTCGTCCCGACCCTGCAGCGCAACCGCAACGTGAAGGTCGATATCCTCGCCACCTCGGGCAATCTCAGCCTGATGCGGCTGAACCACCTGCATCCACCCTTCAACAACCCGAAGGTGCGGCGCGCGGTGGCGCTGGCCGTCAGCCAGGCCGACTACATGCGCGTGACGATGGGCGACGACCAGTCCGTCTGGCGGGAGTGCCACAGCCTCTTCCCCTGCGGCACGCCCTGGGCCACCGAGAATCTCTCGGAACTCAACAGCCCGCCGCGCAGCCTGGACCGCGCCAAGGCCGCCCTGGCGGAATCAGGCTATCGCGGGGAGAAGGTGGTGATCATCAACCCCACTGATTTCCCGCTGATCGGCCCGCACGGGCAGCTCACGGCGGATGTCCTGTCCAAGATCGGCATGAATGTCGACCTGATGGAAAGCGACTGGGGCACCGTGGTGCAGCGCCGCGCCTCGCGCGAACCGGTGGAGAAAGGCGGCTGGAGCATCTTCCACACCTATGGCTCCGCCATGGCCTATCTGAACCCGGCCGTCTCCTCCCTGGTGAAGGGCACGGGCGAGACCGGCTGGTTCGGCTGGTACAAGAGCCCGGAGATGGAGGAACTGATCCAGACCTGGCTGGATGCGCCGGACCAGGCCACCCAGCGCCGTATCGCGGATGAGGTGAACAAGAAGGCGCAGGATGATGTCGCCACCATCCCGCTCGGCCAGTTCTTTGTCCGTACCGCCTACCGCAACAACCTGACCGGCTTCGTGAAGGGCAGCATGCCTTATCCCTGGAGCGTGCGGCCGGCCTGACCGCCGCTTCAGTGCATCCGCATGATGGGCGCCCGGTCCACCTTCCAGGACTCGGGCCAGGCGCCCATCTTCTCCACCACCACCAGCCCGATGGCCAGCAACAGCGCCACCAGCATGACGGTCGCCTTGCGGCGGCTGGGCGGGTTGCGCACCAGCCGCGACAGGAAGATGGTTAGCCGCAGCAGCGGACCCATGGCCTGCCGCCTCAGCCCACCTGGCGCGCCATGCTGCGCAGAGTGACGAATTCCTCGGCCGCCGTGGGGTGGATGCCGATAGTGGCGTCGAAATCCTGCTTGGTGGCGCCGGAGACGATCGCGATGGCGATGCCCTGCATCATCTCCGGCGCATCGTCGCCCAACATATGCGCGCCCACCACCTTCTGCGTGGCGCGGTCCACCACCAGCTTCATCAGCGTCTTGCGCGGGCTCTTGCTGATGGTGTGGCGCATGGGCGTGAAGCGCGTCAGGTAGATATCCACCGGGCCCTGCGCCGCCGCTTCCTCTTCCGTCAGGCCCACTGTGGCGGCGGGGGGGATGGTGAAGACAGCAGTGGGCACGTTCTTCAGGCTGGCGGTGCGCGGGCGGTTGCCGAAGAGCGTATCGGCCAGGGCATGGCCCTGGGCCGTCGCCACCGGCGTCAGGTTCAACTGGTCCGTCACATCGCCCAGTGCGAAGATATGCGGCTGGCGCGTCGTCTGGTTGGCATCCACCGGAATGGCGCCGAAGCGGCCGGTCAGGATATCGACCGCCTCCAGGTTCAGGCCGCGGGTATTGGGCTGGCGGCCGGTGGCGAACATCACCGCATCCACCGTGACATGGTGGCCGGCGGTGGTGGTGACGCAGATGCCACCCTCCTGCTTCTCCAGCTTCGTCACCTCATGCCCGATATGCTGGGTGATGCCGCGCGCATCCAGCGCGTCCCGCATCGCCTCCCGCATATCCTGGTCGAAGCCGCGCAGCGGCAGCGGCTGGCGGTAGAGCAGGTCCACCTCCGCCCCCAGCCCGCGCAGCAGCGAGGCGAATTCCAGCGCGATATAGCCGCCGCCCACCACCGCCACGCGCTTCGGCAATTCCTCCAGCGTGAAGAGGTCGTCGGAGATCATGCCGAGTTCAGCGCCGGGAATCTCCGGCTTCAGCGCATGGCCGCCGACGGCGATCACGATCCGCTCCGCCGTCACGCGCCGGCCGCCGACATCCAGCGTATGGGCATCGATGAAGCTGGCGCGGCATTCGAAGGGCGTGACGCCGGCATTGGCCAGCAGCCGGCCATAAATGGCGGAAAGGCGCTGCACCTCGGCATCCCGCGCCTGCTTCAGGGTCTGCCAGTCATGCGCGCCCGCCTGCATCTCCAGCCAGCCGAAGGCTTTCCCTTCCTCCGCCCAGAGGCCGTATTCGGCGGCATTGACCATGATCTTCTTGGGCACGCAGCCGACATTGACGCAGGTGCCGCCCCAGAAGCGTTCCTCCGCCACCGCCACGCGGGCGCCATGCGTCGCCGCGATGCGGGCGCAGCGCACGCCAGCCGAGCCGCCGCCGATGACGAAAAGGTCGAAGTCATAGGCGGACATGCAGCGGCTCCCGGAAAAAGGTCACGGCGGCAGAGATGCCCTCCGCCGCCGTGCCGTCAAGTCAGCGCGGGTCTGCCCCGCATTCAGGCGCCGATGCCACCGAGCGCCAGATACTTGGTTTCCAGGTATTCCTCGATGCCGTGGCTGCTGCCCTCGCGGCCCAGGCCGGACTGCTTGAAGCCGCCGAAAGGCGCCTCGGCGGTGGAGATGATGCCCTCGTTGATGCCGATGATGCCGTATTCCAGCGCTTCGGCCACGCGGAAGATGCGGCCGACATCGCGCGAGTAGAAATAGGCGGCGAGGCCGAACTCGGTGTCATTGGCCAGCTTGATGGCCTCCTGCTCCGTCTTGAAGCGGAAGAGCGGCGCGACGGGGCCGAAGGTTTCCTCGCGGAAGATCAGCGCGTCATGCGGCACCTCGGCCAGCACGGTGGGCTGGAAGAAATTGCCGCCCTTCTCGTGCGGCTTGCCGCCGGTGACGACCTTGGCGCCCTTGGAGAGGGCGTCGTTGATATGCTCCTGCACCTTCTTCACCGCATCGGCATTGATCAGCGGGCCCTGGGTGACGCCCTCCTCCATGCCATTGCCGACCTTCAGCGCCTCGACCGCCGCCTTCAGCTTGGCGGAGAAGGCCTCATAGACCCCTTCCTGCACCAACACGCGGTTGGCGCAGACGCAGGTCTGCCCGGTGTTGCGGTACTTCGACGCGATGGCGCCCTTCACCGCTTCATCGAGGTCGGCATCGTCGAAGACAATGAAGGGCGCGTTGCCGCCCAGTTCCATCGAGGTCTTCTTGATGGTCTCGGCGCATTGCGCCAGCAGCACGCGGCCGACTTCGGTGGAGCCGGTGAAGGAGAGCTTCCGCACCAGCGGATTGGCCGTCAGTTCCTTGCCGGTGGCGGAGGACGGGCCGGTGATGACGTTGCAGACGCCCTTCGGCATCCCCACCCGCTCCGCCAGCACCGCGATGGCCAGCGCGGAGAAAGGCGTCTGCGAGGCCGGGCGGATGACACCGGTGCAGCCCGCCGCCCAGCCGGGGCCGGCCTTGCGGGTGATCATGGCGGCCGGGAAGTTCCAGGGCGTGATGGCGGCGAAGACGCCCACCGGCTCCTTGGTGACGAGGATGCGGCGGCCCTTGGCGTTCTGCGGGATGGTCTCGCCATTCACGCGGCGGGCTTCCTCGGCGAACCATTCGATGAAGCTGGCGGCATAGGACACCTCCCCCTTCGATTCCGCCAGGGGCTTGCCCTGCTCCGCCGTCATGATGGCGGCGAGGTCATCGGCATTGGCCAGCATGGCGGCCGCGAGCTTCTTCAGGATGGCCGCGCGCTCGCTGGCCAGCATGGCGCGCCAGGCGGGCCAGGCGGCATTGGCGGCCTCGATGGCGCGGCGCGTCTCCGCCTGCCCCATGGAGGGCACGGTGCCGACCAGCTCACCCGTCGCGGGGTTGCGCACTTCCAGCACCTTGCCGGAATCGGACTTCACCCAGGCGCCGTCAATGAAATTGGCCTGCCGCAGCAGGTCCGGGTCCTTCAGCGGCAGCTTGGAGAGAGCATCGAGCATGACGTTTCCCTTTCCCAACGTCCGGCCATGGAAGCCCGGCCAGGTCGCGTTCTGCCGGAACGTTACGCCCGGCCGGGGTCGCTGTCAGCCCAGGCAGCGGGATTCCGGCCCTGGTCCTGAAACATTCCGCCGCTATCCCGCGTTCAGCCCGCACATCCGGCACGGCCGGGGTCAAGCCGCCATCCGGCGGTTTACAAGCGCAAGAGGGACGCCATGGGTCTCATTCTCCTGATCATTGTGATCCTGCTGCTGATCGGCGCCTTGCCGCGCTGGGGCTATAGCTCGGGCTGGGGCTACGGCCCTTCCGGCGGCCTGGGGCTGATCCTGATCATCCTGCTGATCCTGATCCTGATGGGCAGAATCTAACAGGCGCAGCCGCGCGGCCACCCGGCCGCGCGGCATCCCCCGTCAGACGCCCGTCATCGGCACGGGCTGCTCCTGCACGCGGGCTGACAGCCACCACATCTTCGTACTGTCGATGATAGTGGCGCAGGCCGGCGGGAACAGCAGCGGCAACAAGCAGCCAGGGTGAGGATTCCGCGCCTCAGCGGCCGGCAGGAGCTGGCGGCGGCAGGGCCTTCAGCGCCAGTTCCAGCGCCTCGGGCAATGCGCCGGAATGCAGGGCGCGGGTGATGCGTTGGGCCGCCACCAGGCGCGGGCCGGATTTCTCCAGCACCACCGCCGCCCAGATCGCCACCGCCACGCCGGCGGCCAGGGCGATATGCAATTGCACGAGCACCAGCAGCATCCCACCATGCAGCGGCGCCAGGAACACCGCCAGCGCCACGGCCATGCCCGCCAGGGTCAGGCCCAGGGCCAGCATCAGGTCGATCCGCGCCAGCCGCACCGTGATGGCGGCTTCCTGCCGCAGGCGCGGCAGGGCGGCATCCAAAGGGTTCCGCACCATCGGCGCGCTGCCACGGCTGGCCAGATAGCGGCGGGCCAGGAATTCGGTCCGGGCAGGACGGGTCCAGCTCATGGTACGGCTCCGGCAAAAGTTCATGCTGCATTGCAGCATTACGCCGACGAGCCGCCTTCCGCCAAGGCAGGGACATGGAGCCTCTGCCATGGGCGAGATGCATGGAACGGGTCGGGCTGGCTCTAGAACAAAGAGCCGGCCCGGCCGGTTGCCCTTATTCGACCGTCACCGCCTTGGCGAGATTGCGCGGCTGGTCCACGTCGGTGCCCTTCATGACCGCGACGTGATAGGCCAGAAGCTGCACCGGAATGGCGTGCAGGATGGGTGCCACGAAGGGGTCCACCGTCGGCAGCACCACCACGCGCTCGGCGAAGCGGCGCAGGGCCGGCGCGCCCTCGGCATCCGTGAAGGCCATGATGCGGCCGCCCCGCGCCGCCGCTTCCTGCAGGTTGGAGGCCGTCTTCTCGAAGAGCGGTCCGCTCGGGCAAAGCGCGATTACCGGCACCGCCGGGTCGATCAACGCGATGGGGCCGTGCTTCATCTCGCCGGCGGCATAGCCCTCGGCATGGATGTAGCTTAGCTCCTTCAGCTTCAGCGCGCCTTCCAGCGCGATCGGGTACAGGCTGCCACGGCCAAGGAAGAGCACGTCCCGCGCGGCCGTGATCTCCTTCGCCAGGTCCATGATCTCGTCATTGCTCTCCAGCAGCGTGGCGGCATGGCCGGGCACTTCCAGCAGGGCGGCGGTCAGGCGCGCTTCCTCATCGGCCGAGAGCACGCCACGGGCGCGGCCGAAACCCAGCGCAAGGCAGGCCAGCACCGCAAGCTGCGCCGTGAAGGCCTTGGTGGAGGCGACGCCGATCTCCGGCCCCGCCACCGTCAGCACGGCGCCGTCGCTTTCGCGCGCCATGCTGCTCTCGTCCACATTGACGATGGAGAGCACGGATTGCTTGAGCTGCCGCAGCAGGCGCAGCGCCGCCAGGGTATCCGCCGTCTCGCCGGACTGGCTGACCAGAATGGCGGCGCCGCCTTCCGGCAGCACCGGGTCGCGGTAGCGCAATTCGCTGGCGATGTCGGAATCCACTGGCACGCGCGCCACCTGCTCCAGCCAATAGCGCCCGACCTGCGCCGCCAGATAGGCGGAGCCGCAGGCGGAGAGCGTCAGGCGCGGCACGGTCGCCGGGTCGAAGGGCAGCGACGGCAGGGCGGCGGCGCGGCTGGCGGGGTCGATATACTGGCGCAGCGTGTCGCCCAGCACGACCGGGTGCTCATGGAGTTCCTTTTCCATGAAGTGCCGGTAGTTGCCCTTGCCCACGGCGGCGCCGGAAAAGGCGGTCAGCTTGATCTGCCGCTGCACCGGCCGGTCCTCGGCATCGAAGAAATCGGCGCCCCCGGCGGTGACCACGGCCCAGTCGCCTTCTTCCATGTAAGCGATGCGGCGCGTCAGCGGGGAAAGCGCCAGGGCATCGGAGCCGACGAACATCTCCTCCTCGCCATAGCCCACGGCCAGCGGGCTGCCGCGGCGGGCGGCGATCATCTTGCTGCCATGGCCGGCGAAGATCATCGCCAGGCCGAAGGCGCCATGCAGCCGCTTCAGCGTGGCCGAGGTCGCATCCTCCGGCGAGGCGCCGGTGGCCAGATGGTGGTCCATCAGCTTGGCGACGGTCTCGGTATCCGTCTCGGTCTCGAAGACCACGCCCTTGGCCTCAAGCTCGGCGCGCAGCTCGGCATGGTTCTCGATGATGCCGTTATGCACCACGGAAACGCGGGCGGTGCCATGCGGGTGCGCGTTGCGCTCCGTCGGCGCACCATGGGTGGCCCAGCGGGTATGGCCGATGCCGGTGGTGCCGGGCAGCGGCTGGCGCTCCAGCACGCCGGCCAGGTTGACCAGCTTCCCCTCGGCGCGGCGGCGCTCGATATGGCCATTCACCAGCGTGGCGATGCCGGCGCTGTCATAGCCCCGGTATTCCAGCCGCCGCAGGCCTTCCAGAAGACGCGGGGCGGCATCCTCGCGCCCCACCACACCGACGATGCCGCACATCAGCTTTTCTTCCCTGTCTGCCGTTGCGCGCGGAAAGCCGCCGCCGCGCCGGGTTTTTCCGACTGCCGCGCCCGGCCGAAGGCCATGGCATCGGGCGCCACATCCGCCGTGATGACGGAGCCGGCGGCGGTGAAGGCACCATCCCCCACCGTGACCGGCGCCACCAGCACGCTGTCCGAGCCGATGAAGACCCCTGCCCCGATCCGGGTGCGGGACTTCACGAAGCCATCGTAATTGCAGGTGATGGTGCCGGCGCCGATGTTGGACTTGGCGCCGATCTCCGCATCGCCCAGGTAGCTGAGGTGGTTGGCCTTGGCCCCCGGCCCCAGCAAAGTGTTCTTCAGCTCGACGAAATTGCCGACATGCGCGGCGGGGCCGATGTCGCTGCCCGGCCGCAGCCGCGCATAGGGGCCGACGATGGCGCCCGCGCGCACCACGCAGCCTTCCAGGTGGCTGAAGGCGCGGATGGTGGCGCCATCCTCCACCCGCACGCCGGGGCCGAAGACCACATGCGGCTCCACCGTCACGTCCTGGCCCAGCACCGTGTCATGGCTGAAGACCACGCTCTCCGGCAGGGTCAGGGTCGCGCCGCCCATCATGGCGGCCAGGCGCAGGCGCGCCTGCACCTCGGCCTCGGCCTCGGCCAGCTCGGCGCGGCTGTTGATGCCGCGCAGCTCGGCCTCCGGCGCCTCCACCGCGCGGACGCGGATGCCATCCTGCACCGCCAGGGGCACGATATCGGGCAGATAGTATTCGCCGGCGCGGTTGTCGTTGCGCACGCCGCGCAGCCAGCGGAACAGGTCGCCGGCCGGGGCGCAGAGCACGCCGGCATTGCAAAGGGTGATTTCGCGCTCGGCCTCCGTCGCATCGGCGTATTCGACGATGCGCGTCACATCCCCGGCGGCATCCTGCACCACGCGGCCATAACGGTTCTCGCCGGCGGGGCGCAGGGCCAGCAGGGCCAGCCCGGCTTCCTCCCGCATGGCGCGCAGGCGCTTGAGCGTATCCTGCGTGATCAGCGGGTTGTCGGCGTAGAGCACCGCCACGTCGCCCTCGAAGCCTTCCAGCAGCGGCGCGGCCTGAAGCGCGGCATGGCCGGTGCCCAGGCGCTCCGCCTGCACCACGGTCGGGTGCGGCGCGGCGGCGCGTTCCAGCGTCGGCATGTCGGGGCCGACGACCACAATGATGCGGTCGAACACGCCTTCGCAGGCGGCGATCAGATGGTTGAGCATGGGCCGGCCCGCCAGCGCATGCATGGCCTTGGGCTGCTTGGAGCGCATGCGGGTGCCGAGACCGGCGGCGAGGAGGATGGCGGCGGCTTGCATGCTGCCCATCTGCCCATACCCCGGGCTTACGGCAAGGGCCCCGTTTGGCACATCACCGTCACTTCGCGTTGCCGGGCGAAACATGGCATGTCCATGTCATGCAACCGACCGCCGTCTTCGACCTCGACGGCACGCTGGTGGACAGCGTGCCCGATATTCATGCCGCCCTGAACCGCCTGATGGCGGCGCATGGCGAGCCCCCTTTCACCTTGCAGGAAGTGGTGGGCTTCATCGGCGATGGCGTGCCGACGCTGCTGGCCCGCGCCTTCGCCGCGCGCGGCCGCGAGCCGGATGCCGCCGCCCTGCCGGGCTTCCTGGTGGATTACGAAGCCAGTGCCGCCCAGCATACCCGGCCCTTCGAGGGCATTCCGGCGGTGCTGGAAGCGCTGAAGGCCGCAGGCTGGCGCATGGCCGTCTGCACCAACAAGCCGGTGGCGGCGGCGCATGTGGTGCTGGATGCGCTGGACCTGTCCCACTACTTCGCGGCGGTGGGCGGCGGCGATAGCTTCCCGGTGCGCAAGCCCGACCCGGCGCATCTGCTGGCGACGCTGCAGGCCGCTGGCGGCAACCCCGCCCACGCCGTGATGATCGGCGACCACCACAACGACATCGCTGCCGCGCGCGGCGCTGGCGTGGCGCCGGTTTTTGTCGCCTGGGGCTATGGCCCTCTCGCGGCCGCCGATGGCGCCCCGGTCGCGGCACGGCCATCGGAACTGCCAGCGCTGCTGGCCGCCGCCACCGGCCCCACTTCCATCAGGTAAACCGAAAGGGCCCCCAGCCAGCGGCTGGGGATCTCCAGCCGCACCGGGATCGGGATATCCCCGGGCCGGGGCGGCGCCAGCCAGGCCGTGCCTTCCTGCGGCTCGCGCGCCCGGTCTCCGTTGTCGTTGCGTCGGAAGCCGGCGATCTGGCGGCCGGTGAAGGCGCAACGCGTCGCCTCCCCATGCCACGCCGTGCTCCAGGGGAAAAGGCGGTCGCGGCCGGCGGTGCGCGTCTGCATCTCCACCCGCCGGGCGCCGTCATAGATCGAGGCACGCCCGTCGCAGCGCCCCGTCTCGGCCACCAGTCGGATCAGCTGCGCCGTGGCGGAAAGCTGGTCGATGGTGTCGCGCGTCATGTCCTGCGGCACCGGCTCGCGCTCCGGGTCCTCTTGCGGCAGGCGCTGGCGCATCGCCGGCTGGCCACCGGGGTAATCCAGCACCACCCGGCGGGGTTCGCCGCGCCATGTGCCGTCCATGACATAGCGGCCGGGGCGGGCCTCGCCGCCGGCCCACCGCCCTTCGGAAAGCGCGCTGAAGCGGGCGCTGCCGAAGAGCCGGGCTAGGCCGGTGCTGCGCCAGTCCGCGCGAATGGCGTAGCGGCCCGGCGTGTCGAGGTCGAAGACCGCCTCCACCTGCAGCAGCTGCACGCCCCCGCCCCGCACGCTGTAGATAGCTCGCAAAGGCTCCGCCACGGCGGGGGCTGCGAGGGCGGCCAGCGGGATGGCGAGCAAGGCGATGGCGCGGTGCATGCCGGCCATATGGGGGTGGCTTCGCATTACAAAAGAACACGACAACGAAACAATCCGGAGGGCCGCTTGACAGGACTCTGCCTACGCCGTATTTCCCGCCCCGTCCCCGATGGGCGCGTAGCTCAGCGGTAGAGCATTCGCTTCACACGCGAAGGGTCACAGGTTCAATCCCTGTCGCGCCCACCATCGGGGACATTTCCACACATCTTAATAAGTGCTGCACCGGTCAGACCGGCACCGCCGTTGCGCGCCCGCCATCCCGGGAGACGATGCTCCCGGGGCAGGCCCGTCAGAGCGGACGGGTATCGCCGCGTGCCGGGCCACGATGCTCGCCACGCGGGCCGCGATGGCCGCGCAGTTCCCCCGGCTCCAGCACATTGTCGCCATTGGCATCGGCGGCCCGGAACAGCGCGGCGGCCATGGGGCGCAGCTCATCCATCGTGATGCGGCCGTCCCGGTCGGCATCGGCGATGCGGAAGAAGCGGGCCTGACGCTCCTCCATCCGGCGCTGCGCCTCCGGCGGGGGCTGCCGCCGCTCCCGCCCGCTGTCGGTTCCGGGGCGGTAGGAGGCCATCTGGGCGCGCAGGAAGTTGCCCAGTTCCTCAGGCGTCATGGCGCCATCATGGTTGGCATCGGCCTCGGTGAAGCGCGCGGCGAGGAAATCCATCGCCTCGGGCTCAGCCACCCGGCCGTCGTGATTGGCATCGGCCTGCTCGAAGATCCGCATCGGGATGGAGCCAGGGCCGCGCTGCGCCAGCGCCGGCAGGGCGGTGGCGGCCAGCGCCACACCCAGGAAGCCGAAAGCGAGACTGCGTTTCATGAGGTCTTTCCCGTTCTATGAGGCAACCGGAGGCTGCCTGCGGGAAAGATGGTGGCCTGATGTAACGGGTGCATGACCCGCCGGGCGGCCGGAGTGAGGAAGTGTGACGCCCGTCGCCGGAGCGGGGCCGAGGCCCCTGCCCCGCGGGCGCTTCAGGCTTCAGCGCTGGCCCGGCTTCCTGGCCGGAACAGCGCGTGCCGGCGCTCGCAGCACGCGCGGCGCGGCGGCGCGG
>NZ_JACTUZ010000109.1 GCF_014490445.1 Pseudoroseomonas ludipueritiae
CAGCAGCAGCGGCCCGTCGCCCGGCAGGGGGATGCTGGGTGCCGGCGGCAGCGGTGCCTGCGCCTGAAGGGCGCCGGGCAGGAGCAGCAGCAGCGCCAGGGCCGCGGCCACGCCCCCGCGCGTCACGGTAGCGGCCCGATGACGTAGAGGCTCTCCGGCGTGCTCAGCAGGCCCCAGAGCAGGCTGCCGGCCACGGCCAGCACCAGCATGCCCAGCAGGGCACGGGTTTCCTCGCCGCGCAGCCGGGTGCCCATGGCGGCGCCGAACTGCGCGCCCGCCACGCCGCCGATCAGCAGCAGCAGGGTCAGCACGATATCCACGCTGCCGGTGTTGATGGCCTGCAGCAGCGTCACGTTGGCGGCCACGAAGACCACCTGGAACAGCGAGGTGCCGATCACCACCGAGGTCGGCATGCCGAGCAGGTAGATCATGGCCGGCACCAGCATGAAGCCGCCGCCCACGCCCATGATGGCCGAGAGGATGCCGATGCCGAAGCCCACCAGCACCGGCGGGATGACCGAGATATAAAGGCGTGACTTGCGGAAGCGCAGCTTGAAGGGCAGGCCGTGCATCCAGAAGTGCGGATGCAGCCGGCGCGGTGCCTTGCCCTGGCGCCGCTGCAGGATGGCGCGCACGCTTTCCCGCACCATCAGCCCGCCGACGCTGCCCAGCACCACCACGTAGAAGAGGGCCACCGCCAGGTCCACCTGCCCCTGCCGCCGCAGCCAGGCGAAGACCTGCACGCCCAGGAAGGAGCCGAAGAAGCCGCCGGCCAGCAGCACGCCGCCCATCCGCAGGTCCACATTGCCCCGCCGCCATTGCGCGATGAGGCCGGAGACCGAGGCGCCCAGCGTCTGGTTGGCGCCGGAGGCGACGGCGACGGGCGCGGGGATGCCGATCAGGATCAGCAGCGGCGTCAGCAGGAAGCCGCCGCCCACGCCGAACATGCCGGAAAGCCAGCCCACGCCAAATCCGATGCCCAGCAGGAGAAAGGCATCCACCGACATTTCGGCGATGGGCAGGTAGACCTGCATCGTATTCCAGTCAGCGTTCGAGGCAGAAGAAGGAGCGGAACGGGACTCCGCCCGCGGCATCCGGACTATGCCGCAAGGGACAATCGAAATACGGCAAGCGTTAGGCTAAAGCATGGGGTGCCGGTGCCATTCGGGCGCTTTTCGCCGCACCGTTGTGGAAAAACACACCATGACCCTGTCCCGCCGCGCCTTGCTCTCCGCCAGCCTCGCCCTGCCGCTGGCCATGCCCGCGCTGCGCCGCGCCGCCGCCGACCCGGTTGCCCGGCTGGCGCTGCTGCACATGAACGACTTCCATTCGAAGCACGAGGGCACGGATGCGGGCAGCGCCTCCTGCCGCACCGACAAGCCCTGCCTGGGCGGCAGTGCCCGGCTGGCCGGCGCCATGGCGATGGGCCGGCGCGATGCCACGACCGAGGGCCGCGCCGTGCTGCAGCTCGATGGCGGCGACCAGTTCATGGGCTCGCTCTTCTATACCGCCCACAAGGGCCGCGCCGAATCGGCCGTGCAGCGCGTCATGGGCACCGAGGCCATGACGCTGGGCAACCATGAATTCGACAATGGCCCCGCCGTGCTGGCCGACTATGCCAGGACGCTGTCCTTCCCGCTGCTTTCGGCCAATCTCGACACGAGCAAGGAGCCGCTGCTGGCCGGGCTGGTGAAGCCTTATACGGTGATCGAGCGCGGCGGCGCCCGCATCGGCATCGTCGGCGTGACCACCGAGACGACGCCGCAGCTTTCCTCCCCCGGCCCCACGCTGGCTTTCAAATCGGCCGCCGAGGCGGTGGAGCGTAACATCGCCGCCCTGCGCGCCGAGCGCCCGACCACCATCATCGTGCTCTCCCACCTCGGCTTCGCCGAGGACCAGAAGCTGGCCGCCGCCCTGCCGGGCATCGACGTCATCGTCGGCGGCCATAGCCACACGCTGCTGGCCAATGGCCTGCCCGGCGCCGAAAGCCCGCACCCGACGCTGGTGGACAGCCCCGACCGCGCTGTGCGCATCGTCCAGGCCGCCTGCTACGGCCGCTACCTTGGCCGCCTGGAACTGGACCTGAATGCCGATGGCCGCGTCGCCGCCCATGCCGGCGAGGTGCGTGAGATCACGCCCGACATCGCGCCAGATGAAAAGGTGGCCGCCATCGTGGCGGAGTACGCCGCACCCCTGGAGGCCTGGCGCCGCCGCCCCGTGGCGACGCTGGCCGAGGGCCTGAGCCTGCAAGGTTGCCGCGAGGGCGAATGCGCCATCGGCAACCTGATGGCGGAAGCCCTGCTGGCCGCCGAGCCCACGGCCGAGATCGCGGTGACCAATGGCGGCGGCCTCCGCGCCGGCCTGCCCGCCGGCACCGTCACCTGGGGCGATGTGCTGACGGTGCTGCCCTTCTCCAACACGCTCGCCAGCCTGACCATCCGCGGCGGCGCGCTGCGGGAGGCGCTGGAGAACGGCATCTCCAAGGTGGGCGAGAACGCCGGCCGCTTCCCGCAGGTGGCGGGCATGCGCTTCACCTTCGACCCCGCCGCCCCGGCCGGGCAGCGGGTGCGGGAGGTGCAGGTGCGCCTGGACGGCCGCTTCGTGCCGCTGGACCCGGACCGCGCCTACCGCGTCGTCACCAACAACTTCATGCGGCGCGGCGGCGACGGCTACGTCTCCTTCCAGAAGGACGCGCTGGAAGCCTATGACGCCGGGCCGGCGCTGGAAGACACGCTGGTGAATTACCTGGAGACGCACCCGAACGCCTCCTGGGCGCCGGATGGGCGGGTGGCGCGAGCTTCCTGAAGCAAGGCCAGGGGGGCGCCGCCCCCTGGACCCCCGCCGGGGTGACAGGGTCACCCCGGACCCCGCCATTTGTTTTTCAGCCTGCGGCGCGGTGGTTCCGCCGGAGGTCGATGACCTCCGGCGACTGCGGCTTCAGCCCGCGCCGCTTTTTCAATGCTTGTGGCTGGCGCGGCGCCACGTCCGCAGCACCGGCCCGAAAACTGGCAGCGGGGCCCGGGGTGGACTTTCCACCCCGGCGGGGAGGTCTGGAGGGGCGGCGCCCCTCCAGCCGAGCTCAACCCAAAGGTGATCTTGTTCCGCGGCATCGCCGACGCCATCTCGGCGATCATGAATATGACGACGAATCCCCATGACCCCCTCGGGTGGCATGGCACGACCATTCTCTGTGTCCGCAAGAACGGCCAGGTGGCCATGGCGGGCGACGGACAGGTCTCGATGGGCCAGACGGTGGTCAAGAACAATGCCCGCAAGGTGCGCACCATCGCGGGCGGCAAGGTGCTGACCGGCTTCGCCGGCGCCACCGCCGACGCTTTTACTCTGTTGGAGCGGCTGGAAGCCAAGCTCGAGCGCTTCCCCGACCAGCTCGAAAGGGCGGCGGTGGAATTGGCAAAGGACTGGCGCACCGACCGCTACCTGCGGCGGCTGGAGGCCCTGCTGGCGGTAGCGGACAAGGACCGCTCCCTGCTCATCACCGGCAATGGCGATGTGCTGGAGCCGGAGGACCAGATCATCGGCATCGGCTCCGGCGGCAATTACGCGCTGGCGGCGGCGCGGGCGCTGATCGACGTGGAAGGCATGTCGGCCGAGGATGTGGCCCGCAAGTCCATGAAGATCGCCGCCGATATCTGCGTCTACACCAATGGGCGCACCGTGCTGGAGACTCTCTGAACCATGTCCGAAACCGTGAATCTGTCTCCGCGCGAGATCGTCTCGGAGCTCGACCGCTTCATTGTCGGCCAGCATGACGCCAAGCGTGCCGTGGCCATCGCGCTGCGCAACCGCTGGCGCCGGCAGCAGCTGCCGGACGGCATGCGCGACGAGGTGGTGCCCAAGAACATCCTGATGATCGGCCCGACCGGCTGCGGCAAGACCGAGATCGCCCGCCGCCTCGCCAAGCTGGCCGATGCCCCCTTCATGAAGGTGGAGGCCACCAAGTTCACCGAGGTCGGCTATGTCGGCCGCGACGTGGAAAGCATCATCCGCGACCTGGTGGAGGTTTCCATCACCCGCACGCGGGAGGCGGCGCGCAAGGAAGTGCAGGCCAAGGCCGAACTGGCGGCCGAGGAGCGGCTGGTGACCGCGCTGGTGGGCGAGGGGGCTTCGGGCGAGACCCGCATGAAGTTCCGCCGCATGCTGCGCGAGGGCCAGCTGGAGGACAAGGAAGTCGAGGTGCAGGTGGCCGAGCAGGCTTCCGGCACCCCCATTGGCATGATGGACATGCCGGGCATGCCGCCGGGGCAGATGCACAACATCCAGGAGATGATGGGCAAGATGTTCGGCAAGGCCGCCCGCCCGCGCAAGATGCACGTGGCCGAGGCGCGGCAGGCCCTGATCCGCGACGAGGCGGACCGGCTGCTGGACAATGACAAGCTGACGCGCGAGGCCATCGCGAACGCCGAGAACAACGGCATCGTCTTCGTGGACGAGATCGACAAGGTCTGCGCCCGCAGCGAGAACGGCTTCCGCGGCGGCGATGTTTCACGTGAAGGCGTGCAGCGCGACCTGCTGCCGCTGATCGAGGGCACCACCGTCACCACCAAGCACGGGCCGGTGAAGACGGACCACATCCTCTTCATCGCTTCCGGCGCCTTCCACATCGCCAAGCCCGCCGACCTGATGCCGGAGCTGCAGGGCCGCCTGCCGATCCGCGTGGAACTCTCCGCGCTCTCGCGCGACGACTTCCGCCGCATCCTGACGGAGCCGGAGCACAGCCTCACGAAGCAATACGTGGCGCTGTTGAACACCGAAGGCGTGACGCTCGACCTGACGGAGGATGCCATCGACGCGGTGGCGGACTTGGCCGCCGACATCAACGCGCGCGTGGAGAATATCGGTGCCCGCCGCCTCGCCACGGTGCTGGAGAAGCTGCTGGAGGAGATTTCCTTCAACGCCTCCGACAAGCGCGGCGAAAACCTGACCGTTGACGCGGGTTACGTGCGGGAGAGGGTGGCGCCGCTGGCCGCCAGCGCCGACCTCAGCCGTTTCATCCTGTAAGGGGTAATCCAAGCCATGACCGAGAACCTGCCCGCACCGCTCCCCCTCCCTCCTGACGCGCAGGCGGAACTGGACGCGGCGCGCAAGGTTCTGGAGGACAGCTCGCTGGCCTCCCGCCTCGCGAACATGGCCGGAACGCCGGTGGAGGCGCTGCGCAAGCGCCTCCCCTCCTTTGCCCAGGGCATGGTGGACAAGGCGGTGCGGCACGCTCTCTCCCAGGCGCTGACCGCCGCCACCCGCAGCGCTCCGGGCTGGACGCCGCCGGGCATCTCCTCCGCCTGGATGCACCGGGGCATGGCCGCCGCCAGCGGTGCCGTGGGCGGCGCCTTCGGCCTGCCCGGCACCCTGGTGGAACTCCCGGTCTCCACCGCCCTGCTGCTGCGGCAGATCGCCGCCGAGGCCGCCGCCGCCGGCGAGGACCCGGCCCAGATGCAAACCGGGGCCGAATGCCTGAAGGTCTTCGCCCTCGGCGGCCCCAATGCCTCCGACGATGCGACCGAGACCGGCTATTTCGCCACGCGCCTCGCCCTGGCGCAGTTCCTGCCCACCATGGGCGCCTCGCTGCTGCCGGGCTTCATCGGTGCGGTGGCGGCGCGCTTCACCGGGCCGCTGATGCTGAAGCTGGGCGCCCAGGCGGCGCCGGTCATGGGGGCTGCGGCCGGCGCGGCGGTGAACCTGGCCTTCCTGGAACATTTCCGCGCCCTGGGCCGCGCGCATTTCACCGTGCGCCGGCTGGAGCGCGAGCACGGCCCGGCCGCCGTGCGCCTGGCCTGGGACCGGTCGCGGCCCCAGCGGCCGGTGGTGGAACTGCGCGCCGAGCCGGCATGAGGAAAGGCCGGGGGAAGCAATTCCCCCGGACCCACATCTTCTTTTTCGAGTTGGGGTCGGGGTGAGGCGACTGGCGGAATCGCCGTGATCTTAAATCGAGGGCCAGATGTGCTGAACCGGCAGTCGCCGGAGGGACAAGCCCTCCGGCGTAACCGGCGTGAAGAGGTGCAGCCGCAGGCGCACCCGAAAACTGGAAGAAAAGAAGAAGGGGTCTGGGGAATTCATTCCCCAGCCTTGCTTCACAGTGGCCGCAAAGCCTCCACGCCCCCGGGCAGGGGCGCGCCGTTGCGGCGCATGCATTCGCGATAGGCACGGAGTTCAGCCACACGGGCCTCGTGGTTGACGCGCTGTTCATTGGCCCAGTTGCCCGGGTTCAATTGTTCCAGCACGGCCTTCACGGCCGGGTCACGCTTCGACTCCGCCCGGCATGCGGTCTGGACAGGGGTATCGGGTACCACATTCTCGATCGGCGGTGGGCGGGTGGCGCAGGCGGCCAGAAGGGCCAGCAGCGGCAGAAGGCGAGTCGGGGTCATCATGGGGCCTCCAGCCAATCCTCGATCAGCCGGCGGGCTATCGAGTCGGGACGGGGCAGGCTGAAGTCGCTGGGGTTCCGCAGCTCCTCGCGGCTGAACCAGCGGGCATCGCGCAATTCGTCGGGGTCGATGGTGATCTGGTCCGTCAGCCCCTCGGCATGGAAGCCGAGCATGATGCTGGCCGGGAAGGGCCAGGGCTGGGAGGAATGGTACCAGGCGCGGCCGACATGGATGCCGGTTTCCTCCAGCACCTCGCGCCGCACGGCCTCTTCCAGGCTTTCGCCCGGCTCCACGAAGCCGGCCAGCGTCGAATACATGGTGGTATTGGGGAAGCGGGTGGAATGGCCCAGCAGCGCCTTGTCCCCCCGCACCACCAGCATGATCACGGCCGGGTCGGTGCGCGGGAAGTGCTGGGTGCCGCACTGGGTGCAGGCCATGGCATTGCCGGCGGAGCGCGGCGCGCAATTGCCGCCGCAGACGCCGCAGAAGCGGTGCCGGTTACGCCAGTGCAGCAGCCCGCGGGCATGGGCGAGCATCGAGGCCTCGCCCGCCGGCAGCAGCCCGGCGACGCCACGGATCTCGGAAAAGCTGCCGAAGCCTTCCGGCAGCAGCGGCAGCGGGTCCTCGGCCGAGGAGCAATCCACGGCGAAGACGGGGCGGCCTTCCCAGAGGCCGAGCAGCGCCCAGGGGCCGCCGGCCATGCGCACGGCCTGCACGGCCTTGGCGCTCAGCAGCACGGCTTCGGGGGCGCCTTCGGCCACGCCCTTCATCAGGCTCTGGTTGCGCCAGACCGGGATGAACAGGGCTTCGGGGGAGGCGAGGGCGGCCGCCACGAAATCCTCGTCATCCCTTTGGCCGGAGACGCGGTCGATGGGGCTGCCGGTATAGACGTTGGGTCGGCTTGCGGGGACTGACAACATGCGGGCGCGACCCTGCCACGCGGGCGGCGGTGGGGCAACCGCCCGGGGGGTTGAGCGGCCCTTCTGGCCTGCCCCCCTTGCTTTGCCCGGGGGGTGGCATGATATCGTGTCCTTGGAAGGTTGGTGGCGGACGGGCGTCTCGCCAACCCGGTCAGGTCCGGAAGGAAGCAGCCGTAACGAGTTCTCGCCTGGGTCGTTCCATCGGCCTTCCACCTTCCATTCTCCTGGCCGCCGCTCTGGCCGCCCGCCACGGCACGACCGCGCCACTTCCCTGGCCCGGTGCCGCCTGACCCCGGACCCTGCCGCGCGCCCATGCCCAGCGACATCCTGCCCGACGACGACGCCCCGCCGCCCCCGGATGGCCCTGGCCTCTTCGGCGACGCGCCGCCGCCGGTGCCCGAGGGGCCGGGCCTGTTCGGCGATGCCCCCGCCGCCGCGCCAGCGCCGGTGGCCGTTGAGGCACCGAATACCCCCTATCGTGTGCTGGCGCGCAAATACCGCCCGCAGACCTTCGCAGACCTGATCGGCCAGGAAGCGCTGGTGCGGACGCTGCGCAACGCTTTCGCGCAGAACCGCGTGGCGCATGCCTTCATGCTCACCGGCGTGCGCGGGGTGGGCAAGACCACCACGGCGCGCATCATCGCCCGCGCGCTGAACTGCGTGGGGCCGGATGGCCAGGGCGGGCCCACGGCCGATCCCTGTGGCGTCTGCCCCGAATGCCAGGCCATCCTGGCCGACCGCCACCCGGATGTGCTGGAGCTGGACGCCGCCTCCAACAACGGCGTGGACAATATCCGCGAGCTGCGGGAGGCCGTGCGCTACCGCCCGGCCCAGGCGCGCTTCAAGGTCTATATCCTCGACGAAGTGCACATGCTGTCCACGGCGGCCTTCAACGCGCTGCTGAAGACGCTGGAAGAGCCGCCGCCACAGGTCAAATTCCTCTTCGCCACCACCGAGATCCGCAAGGTTCCGGCCACCATCCTCTCCCGCTGCCAGCGCTTTGATCTTCGCCGCGTGCCGCAGGAGCAGTTGCGCGAGCACTTCACCCGCATCTGCGGCCTGGAAGGCGTGACGGCGGAGGAAGAAGCGGTCGCCATGATCGCCCGCGCCGCCGATGGCTCGGTGCGCGATGGGCTGTCGCTGCTGGACCAGGCCATGGCCCAGGCGGCGGGTGCCGAGGGCGGCATCCAGGCCACCATGGTGCGGGACATGCTGGGGCTGGCCGACCGGGGGCTGCTGCTGGACCTGCTGGAAGGCTGCTTCCGGGGCGACATCGCCGCCGTGCTGGCCACCATGGACCATGGGCATGAGCGTGGCGCCGACCCGGGCGTGATCCTGGCCGACCTGCTGGAACTGACCCATACCCTGACGCGGCTGCGTGCCGTGCCCGCCCTGCGGCAGGACCCTGCCATGCCGGAAGCCGAGCGGGTGCGCGGCGTGGCGCTGGCTTCGACGCTCTCCATCCCCGTGCTGGGCCGCGCCTGGCAGGTGCTGCTGAAGGGCATCACCGAGGTGGCCGAGGCGCCGGACCGCCGGGCGGCGGCCGAGATGGTGCTGATCCGCCTGGCGCATCTGGCCGAGATGCCTACCCCCGGCGACCTGGTGCGCCGCCTGACCGAAGGCGGCACGCTGCCGCAGATGCCGGCACCCGCCGCCCCGCAAGGCGGCAACGGCGGCGGCGCCCGCGCGGTGGCCAATGGCGCCCCGGTGATGGTGGCCGAGGAGGCGCCCGCCCCCCTGCCGCAGCCGCGCGCCTTCCGCGAGGTGGTGGCACTGGCCTCCGGCCGCGTGCCCATGCTGCACGCGCATCTGCTGCATAGCGTGCATCTGGTCAGCTTCGCCCCCGGCCGGCTGGAACTGCGCCCGCGCCCGGAAGCGCCGCGCGACCTCGCCGGCCAGCTTTCCGCCTTCCTGGCCGAGGCCACCGGCACCCGCTGGACCATCACCCTGACCAATGCCGAGGGCGAGCCGACGTTGGCCGAGCAGAGCCGCCACGCGGCGGGCGAGCGGCTGGCCGTGGCGCAGTCCCACCCCATGGTGCAGGCCATCCTGCTGGCCTTCCCGGGTGCGAAGGTGGAGCAGGTGCGCGACGAAAGCCTGGACGATTACGGCCTTCCGGCCCTGGATTTGCCCGAGATGCCGGACGATATGGGTCCTGACTTCGCGCCGCCTGAGGCCGAATCCGTCGACCTCGACGACCTCTAAATTTTTTCCGGAGATCCCATGAAGAACCTCGCCGGCATGATGAAGCAGGCCCAGCAGATGCAGGCCAAGATGCAGGAAATGCAGGCCAGGCTGGAGGCGACCCTGGTGGAGGGCGCCGCCGGCGGCGGGATGGTGAAGGTCACCCTCTCCGGCAAGGGCGACATGAAGAAGCTGACGGTGGACCCCTCCCTGGTGGACCCCGAGGAAAAGGAAGTGCTGGAGGACCTGATTGTCGCCGCCCATGCCGATGCGCGGGCGAAGGTGGAGGCGATGATGGCCGAGGAAATGCAGAAGGCCACCTCTGGCCTGAACATCCCCGGCATGGGTGGCGGCCTCGGCGGCTTCAAGCTGCCCTTCTGAGCCGCGCATGATCCCACCTGATTCGGGGGTCAACGCCACCGATCAGGTGGAGCGGTTGATTGCCTTACTCGCAAAGCTGCCCGGCATGGGGCGCCGCAGCGCCCGCCGGGCGGCACTGCGCCTGCTGCGCGACCCCGCCGGGCTGATGCTGCCGCTGGCCGATGCCATGCGCTCCACCGCCGAGGCCGTGCGGCCCTGCCGCCTTTGCGGCAACCTCGACACTGTCGACCCCTGCCGCATCTGCACTGACCCCAACCGGGACCAGGAGGTGCTCTGCGTGGTGGAAGGCGTGGCCGACCTTTGGGCGCTGGAACGCGCGCGGGTGCATCGCGGCCTGTATCATGTGCTGGGGGGCGTGCTTTCCGCGCTTTCCGGTGTCGGGCCAGAGGATCTGCGGGTGGACCCGCTGCTGGCACGCGTGGCCGACGGGCATGTGCGGGAGGTGATCCTGGCGCTGCCCGCCACCGTGGATGGCGCCACCACCGCGCATTACCTGCATGACCGGCTTCGCCCCACTGGCGCCAGCGTCACCCGCCTGGCCCAGGGCGTGCCCATGGGCGGGGCGCTGGACGTGATGGACGACGGCACGCTGGCCGCCGCGCTGAAGGCCCGCCGCCCGGCCTGACCCCGGCTGCCATGGCCGCAAAAAGAAAACGCCGGGGAGAAGGCTCTCCCCGGCGTTTTCTTGTCTCCCGCGAAGGGAAGGGGGTGTCAGCCCAGGCGCTCGCCGTGCAGGGAGACGTCGAGTCCCTCGCGCTCCTCTTCCTCGCTCACGCGCAGGCCGATCACCAGATCCACGACCTTCAGCAGGATGAAGGTGGCGATGGCGGTGAAGACCATGGTGGCGAGCACGGCATAAAGCTGCAGCAGGAACTGGGCGAAGCTGCCCGAGATGCCTTCCGGCGAGGCCGCGGTGGCGGAGAGAGCGCCATAGGCGAAGACGCCGGTCAGCAGCGCGCCGACGATGCCGCAGACGCCATGCACGCCGAAGGCGTCCAGGCTGTCGTCATAGCCGCACCAGTGCTTCAGCGTGGTGGCGCCCCAGAAGCCCGCGAGGCCCGCGATCAGGCCGATGATCAGCGCCGGCACCGGCAGCACGAAGCCCGCCGCCGGGGTGATGGCGACCAGGCCCGCCACCGCGCCGGAGATGGCACCGAGCACGGAAGGCTTGCCCTTGGTCAGCCACTCGATGGCCACCCAGGAGAGCACGGCGCCCGCGGCGGCGATCTGCGTCACCAGCATGGCCATGCCCGCGCGGCCGCCGGCGGCACCGGCCGAGCCCGCGTTGAAGCCGAACCAGCCCACCCAGAGCAGCGCGGCGCCGACCACGGCGAGGGCCAGGTTGTAGGGGGACATGTTCTCGGTGCCGAGGCCGGTGCGCTTGCCCAGCACCAGGGCACCGACAAGGCCGGCCACGCCCGCGTTGATATGCACCACCGTGCCGCCCGCAAAATCCAGCGCGCCGAGGGCGAAGATCCAGCCATTCGGGTGCCAGACCCAGTGCGCCACCGGGGCATAGACCAGCAGCGACCAGAGCACGGCGAAGACCACCAGGGCGGAGAACTTGATGCGGTCCGCCCAGGCGCCGACAGCCAGCGCCGGGGTGATGATGAAGAAGGTCATCTGGAACATCACGAAGACCGTCTCGGGGATGGTGAAGGCCACCCCGCCGTCGCCGCTGCCCAGGGTGAAGGGCTTGTCGAAATTGGCCGCGATGCCCGAAAGGAAGAGGCGCGACATGTCGCCGAAATAGGCGCCGCCCTCGCCGAAGGCGAAGGAATAGCCCGCCACCATCCAGACCACGGACAGCAGCCCGGCCAGGAAGAAGGACTGCATCAGGGTGGCGAGGATGTTCTTCTTGCGCACCATGCCGGCATAGAAGAGCGCCAGGCCGGGGATGGTCATCATCAGCACCAGGGCGGTGCTGATCAGCATCCAGGCGGTGTCGCCGGTATCCACGGCGGGGGTGGCGGCGTCCTGCGCCAGGGCGGGGCCCGCCAGCAGCAGGGCGGGAAGGAAGGCGGCGGCGGCGCGCGCCTTCGCCAGGGCCGTCAGCATCGGCTTGGTTTCCGTTGTCATCGGGTGGGTGGCGGGCATCACAGCGCCGAGCCGTCGGTCTCGCCGGTGCGGATGCGCAGGGCGCGCTCCACATCCAGCACGAAGATCTTGCCGTCGCCGATCTTGCCGGTCCGCGCGGTGCTGGCGATGGCTTCCACCACGGCCTCCACCAGATCGGAGGGCACGGCCACCTCGATCTTCAGCTTGGGCAGGAAGGAGACGTGGTATTCCGCGCCGCGGTAGATCTCGGTCTGGCCCTTCTGCCGGCCGAAACCCTTCACCTCGGTCACCGTCAGCCCCTGCACGCCGAGCGGGGTGAGCGCCTCGCGCACCTCGTCCAGCTTGAACGGCTTGATGATTGCCATGACCAGCTTCATGCGCTGCGGCCCCCTTTATTCCGCTTGGCTGATGCTGCGTATGCGAATGGCGTGCCAGGAGCCTGGGCGTGGCGCGGAAAGGCACTCGCTGTTCCGTGACGCCGCGTTGCGCGCAGCCTGCCGCGGCGCGGTGATGCGTCTCGTCAGGCAATACGGGCGCAGCTGCACAAGAATTGGGCAGCAACCGCCCTCGCTTCACACCCGCCCTCAGGGCAGAATGGCGGCATGAGTGAAGAGATTGAGGTTTGCGTCGTTGGTGCCGGTCCGGTGGGCGCGGTGCTGGCCACCACCCTGGCCAGCGCCGGGGTCCGCGTGGCGGTGGTCGATGCCGCGCCGCTGCCGCCCATGGAGCGGCCGGAATTCGACGGCCGCGCCTATGCCATCGCCGCCACCAGCCGCAACCTGCTGGAAGCCGCCGGCGTGTGGCAGCACCTGCCCTGGAACCCGGGGCCGATCCGCCGCATCGAGGTGCGGGACGGCGCGCCGGGCGAGGCGGCCAGCCCGTTGGGCCTGGACTTCGATTCCACCGAGACCGGCGGCGAGCCCTTTGGCTGGATGGTGGAGGCGCGGGCGCTGCGCATGGCGCTGAATGCCCGGCTGGCCGAACTGGCGCATCTGCGACTGCATGCCCCCGCCCGGGCCGAGGTGTCACGGGATGGGGAAGGGGCGACCGTGCGCCTGTCCACCGGCGTGGTGCTGCGCGCCCGGCTGGTGGTGGGTGCCGAAGGGCGCAACAGCCCGCTGCGGCGGCAGGCCGGCATCGGCGCCACGCGGCTGGACTATCACCAGATGGGCATCGTCGGCGCCATCGCGCATGAGCTGCCGCATGACCAGGTGGCGCTGGAGCAGTTCCTGCCCCATGGCCCCTTCGCCCAGCTCCCCATGGCGGCGACGGAGGAGCACCCGAACGTCTCCGCCATTGTCTGGAGCGAGAAGCGGCACCTGGCCGAACGCTTCCTGGCCCTGCCGGACGAGGCCTATGGGCGCGAGATCGAGCGCCGCATGGGCCGCCAGCTTGGCCGCGTCACGCCCATCGGGCGGCGCTGGTCCTATCCGCTGGCCGCCATGCATGCCTCCCGCTACACGGCGGAGCGGCTGGCCCTGGTGGGGGATGCGGCGCATGGCATCCATCCCATCGCCGGGCAGGGGCTGAACCTCGGCTTCCGCGATGTCGCCGCCCTGGCGGAACTGGTGGTGGAGGCCATCGCGGCGGGCGAGGACCCCGGCAGCCCCGGGCTGCTGGCGCGCTACCAGGCGGCGCGGCGGCCGGATGCGCTGCTGATGCTGGGCATGACCCATGCGCTGGAGCGGCTGTTCGGCAACAGCCTGCCGCCGGTGCGGATGGCCCGCCGGCTGGGGCTGGCGGCGGTGCAGCGGATGCCGGGGCTGAAGCAGTTCTTCGCCCGGCGCGCCATGGGTTTCGGCTCGGCCACGGCGGGGCTGCTGGAAGGGCGGGGGCTGGTTTCGCTGCGCTCCTGAGCGCGAGGGATCAGCGCAGTTGCGGGTTGTCGAAGAAAGGCCGGCGATAGGCGGCCAGCGCCTGCCGCAATGCGCCCGCGAGGTCTTCCTTCTCGGCCTCCGAGAGGAAGATGCCGACCGGGATGCGATGGCCGCGCCGCACCAGGGCCAGCCCTTCGCGCTCGTTCAACTCCACCTGCGCCCAATAGGCATCCATCGAGGCCTCGCTGCGCCGGCCCCGGCCATCCACCCGCCGCACCGTGATCCGGCCTTCCGCCAGCCGCACCACTTCCTGGGCGCGGCCGGCGCGGCGGTGGTGCAGCAGCACCAGCCCTAGCGCCAGCAGCGACTCGGCGCCCAGGAAGCCGAAGACCGGCCAGGCCCCCACCAGCAGGAAGACCGCGCCGCCCAGGATGCTCCAGGCCAGGGTGATGCCGGCGAGCAGCAGGAAGAGCCCGCGATGGAAGCTGTGCGCGGGAGTGCTGACGGCCTCGAAGAGCACGGGCTCAGGCCGGGGAAGGGCGGGGTTTGCCGGCATGCCCGGACAACATAGGCTGCCAGCCGCGCCGCCGCATCGCTTTCGTGCCGCATGACCTTCCTGCCAGGTGACCATGACCCGCGCCCCCAGACCCACCCTGCCCAAGGCCAGTGCCCGCCGCCGCCCCGCGGCACCCGTCGATCCCGCCCTGCCGGACCCTGGCTTGGCAGGCGAGCCGGAAGCGCCACGCCCGCCCGCCAAGGCGCCGCCGCGCAAGCGCGGCCCGGCTAAGCCGCTGCATGGCTCGGCGGAGGCGCCGCGCCGGGCGCGGATCATGAACCTGCAGCAGGCCGGCGACTTCGTCCGCGCCCTGGCCGCCGCCAATCCGGCACCGGAGACGGAGCTGCACTACACCAGCCCCTATACCCTGCTGGTGGCGGTGGCGCTCTCCGCCCAGGCCACCGATGTCTCGGTCAACAAGGCCACGGCCACCCTGTTCCAGGAAGCCGACAACCCCGCCGCCATGGTGGCCTTGGGCGAGGAAGGGGTGGGGAAGCACATCCGCTCCATCGGGCTCTGGAAGGGCAAGGCGAAGAACGTGATCGCCCTGTCCCGCCTGCTGCTGGAGCGGCATGGCGGCGAGGTGCCGGCCGACCGCGCGGCGCTGGAGGCCCTGCCCGGCGTCGGGCGCAAGACCGCCAATGTGGTGCTGAACGTGGCCTTCGGCGAGGAGGCCATGGCGGTGGACACGCATATCTTCCGCCTGGGCAACCGCACCGGCCTGGCCCCCGGCAAGACCCCGCGCGAGGTGGAGGACGGGCTGATGAAGCGCGTGCCGCCCGAGCTGCTGCGGGATGCGCATCACTGGCTGATCCTGCACGGGCGCTATGTCTGCAAGGCGCGGATGCCGGAATGCTGGCACTGCGTCGCCATCGCGCTCTGCAATTACCGCGACAAGGTGCGGGTGGCGCCGCCGCGCTAGCTCAGGCTTCCAGCGGGCGCGGGGTGCGGAAGAAGCGGGCTTCCAGCGCCGCCAGCCGGTCCGCCACCGAATCGGCGCGGGCGAGGGAGAGCGCCTCCAGCCCCAGCCCCACGCGGCGGCCATCCGGCAGGGTGGCGGGGGTGGCGGGCTCCAGCATCACCTCCACCGCGCCATCTCCGGCGGGCACGTCCAGCCCGGCGCCACGGGTGCTATTGGCGGGCAGCAGCACTTCCACCGCGGGGCCGAAGGGCTGGCCTTCCCGCCGCAGCCGCAGCGCCGCCACCTGGTCCCGCGCCGGGGCGCGCAGCGCCAGTTCCAGCCGCAGCGGGCCGGAGAGGCCAGGGGGCAGCGGCAGCCGCAGCATGGCGGTGGCGGGGCGGGTCCAGACGCCCCAATCCTCCAGCGGGAACCAGCCTTCGCCGACGCGGGCGGCCTCGGCCACCGCCATGGCGGTCTGCGGCCGGGGCGCATCGATCCGC
>NZ_JACTUZ010000011.1 GCF_014490445.1 Pseudoroseomonas ludipueritiae
CTGCATGCCACGGCAGCGGGGCGGGAGGAGGCCGAGGATGTGCCGGGCGTGGTGCCGCTGCTGAAGCCGCTGCTGCCGGGCCGGCTGCGGCAGGCGGTGCTGAACGTGCTGGCCCTGCCGGTGCCGGCGCCGGTGGCCTCCGCCGCCGTCCTGGCGCCGCCGCCACCGCCGCTGACCCCGGGGCTGAAGGTCCTGCTGGTGGAGGACAATACCACCAACCAACTGGTGATGGGCACGCTGCTGCAGCGCAACGGCTGCCGGGTGGAGGTCGCCTCGAATGGCGCCGAGGCGCTGGCCCGGGCGAGGGCCGAAGCCTATGACATCATCCTGATGGACCTGCAGATGCCGGTGATGGATGGCTTGCAGGCCACCCGCGCCATCCGCGCCGCCGCCGGACCCAACCGCGCCACGCGCATCATCGGCCTGACCGCCGCCGTGGGCACGGAATTCGAGCAACAGTGCCGGGAAGCGGGGATGGACGATTACCTGTCCAAGCCGGTGCAGCGGGCGGTGCTGCTGCGGGCGCTGCGCGCGGGCTGAGCCGCCAGGGCTACGGCGGCCCGGCCGAGGAAAGGCTCATCAATTCCGCCAGCGCGGCCCTGGCCTCCTGCCCCAGCTCCTGCACCGTGGCGGCGGTCGGGGCCACATCCGGGCTCATGGCCTGCCGCGCCAGGCTTTCCAGCCGCCGCGCGCCAATGGAGCCGGCGGCGCCGGCGAGGCTATGGGCGTTGCGGCGGTAGGAATCCATCTCCCTGGCCTCCAGCGCATCGACCATCTGCTCCACCAGCCGGGCCAGATCCGCTTCGAAGGTCCGGACCACACCGACAAAGACATCGTGGGGAAGCTCGGCGGCGAGCTGGCGGGCAATCTCGGGATCGATGGCTTTCACAACGGGAAGGTTGCAAAAGCCGAACTCACGGTCAACGAAACGGTCGGAGTCGCACAGGGTTTTCACTTGGGCTTTCTCCTCCGGCTTCACACCGGCGCCAGGCGCCGCGCGGCGGCCAGACCAAGCTGCGCGGACAGGGCGCAGACCACCATCACCAGGGCGGTGCCGAAGCCGGTGCCGGCTTCCAGCACCCCCGCCGCGACGGTCGTGACCGCCCCCAGCGCCATCTGCGAGGCCCCGACCACGCCGGATGCGGTGCCGGCCAGCTTGGGCTGCACGCTGATGGCCGCCGCCAGCGAATTGGGCTGCGAGATGCCGTTGCCGATGCCCATCAGCAGCATGGGCAGAAAGAACATCACCAGGGACAGGGGCAGCAGCAGCAGCGTGACCAGGGAGAGCAGCGCGCCGGCCGTGGTGACGACCAGCCCGGCCCGCAGCATGCGCTGCACCCCCAGGCGGCCGGAGAAGCGCCCCGCCAGGAAGGAGCCCAGGGCGAAGGACAGCGAGGTGGCCATGAAGGCCAGCGCATAGGCGCGCGGCGTATGGCCCAGCCCTTCCACCAGCACGCGCGGCGCGCCGGCCATGAAGGCGAAGAAGACGCCGGAGGAAAAGGCCGTGACGGCCGTGTAGCAACAGAAGACCGGGCTGGCGAAGAGCCGCAGATAAGCCCGCAGGATGCCGAGCAGGCCGGGCAGCGGCTGCGGCTCCCGCAGCGTTTCCGACAGGTAGCGCAGGGCCAGGAGGGACAGCACCAGCCCCAGGGCGGCGCAGGCCAGCATGGAGGCGCGCCAGCCGGCCAGGGCCTGCAACTCAGCCCCAACCAGCGGCGCCATCATGGGCGCCACGGTCATGCCCATCATCACAAAGCCGATCTTGCTGGCGGCCTGGTTGGCGGGAAAGACATCGCGGATCATGGCGCGGGTCATCACCATGCCGGCGCAGGCCCCGGCCGCCTGCGCGGCGCGCGCCACCACCAGCAGCCCCAGGCTGGGCGCCAGCGTCGCCGCGACGGAGCCCAGCAGATAAACGCCGAGCCCGCAGAGCAGCAGCGGACGCCGCCCGAAGCGGTCCGAAAGCGGGCCATAGATCAGTTGCCCCAGGCAGATGCCGATCAGATAGACCGTGAAGGAAAGCTGCGCCGTGGCATAGGGCACGGCGAAATGCTGGGCCAGCAGCGGCAGCGCCGGCAGCATCACCTGCATGGTGAAGGGGCCGGCACCCGTCAGCACCGTCAGCAGCCAGAGGGGCGGCAGGGTATGGCCGTTCACCGTGGCGGGTTCGTGCGAGATGTCGCGGGGGCTCATGCCGTTGGTTCTCCTCCCGGCCGCGCCCCCTGCCCCTCAGGCGGCCCAGCGCAGGCTGCGCAGTGCCGCGATGGGCGAGACATGCTGCCGCGCCGCTTCCGCCTCCAGCAGGGCATCGGAGGGGTCGGGGCCCAGGTTGTCGGCCGCCAGGCCGGTCATGGCCCAAACGGCGTCGATGCCAGCATTCTTGGCGCCCAGCAGGTCGGTATGCGGCGTATCGCCGATGGCCGCGACGCGGGAAGCGGGAACCCCCAGCGTGGCCAGCACGGTTTCATAGACCATGGCATCGGGCTTACCGATCTCCATGACATCGCCGCCCAGTTCCAGGTAGCGGTCGGCGAAGGCGCCGGCGCAGATCAGCCGCTCGCCACCGACCATCACGGCGCGGTCCGGGTTGACGCAGAGCATCGGCAGCTTGTGGCGGGCGCAGTCTTCCAGCAGCGGCTGGTAAGGGTCGGCGCTGCGGGCACCGTTCAGCGGGTCGGGGCCGGTGTTCAGCAGCCAATCGGCCTCGGCTGGCGTGGCGACCAGGGAGATGTCCAGGTCCTCGACCACCGAGAGGTCGCGTTCCGGGCCGAGGTGGAAGGCGCGGCGGCCGAGCTTGGCGAACCAGGGATGCGTGCGGTCGCGCAGCAGGGTCCAGGAAACCTCGCCGGAGGTGACGATGCCGTCCCACAGCCCCTTGTCCAGCCCCATGCCGGCCAGCTGCTTCTCGACCGTCCAGGCACGGCGCGGCGCGTTGGAGAGCAGCACGATGCGCTTGCCGCGCGCCCGCATCTCCGCCAGCGCCTCCGGCACGCCGGGATAGGGCTGCTGGCCGTCATGGATGACGCCCCAGATGTCCAGAACATAGCCGTCATGGCTCTCGGCCAGTTCGGCCACGCTTTCCATCATGCGCATCAGGCATCCACTCCCACGGCCTGGGCGACGCTGGTGAAGCCGTCGCGCTGCAACAGCGCGGCCAGCCCGCGCTTGAGTTCGGGCACCAGCCGGGGGCCGGCATAGGCGAAGGCGGCGTAGAGCTGCACCAGCGAGGCGCCCGCGCGGATCTTGGTGTAGGCCTGCTCCGGCGTCGCGATGCCGCCGCAGCCGATCAGCGTCAGGCGCCCGGCGGCCAAGCGGTGCACGCGGCGCAGCAGGGCGGTTGAGGGCTCGAAGAGCGGGGCGCCGGACAGGCCGCCGGTCTCGCCCCGGTGCGGGCTGGTCAGGCTGGCCGGGCGGGCGATGGTGGTGTTGGAGACGATCAGCCCCGCCACGCCATGCGCCACACAGGTCTCGACCACGGCGGGCACCGCGTCCTCGGCCAGGTCGGGGGCGATCTTCACCAGCACGGGCGGCTGGCGGGGCGCATTGGCACGGGCGGCGGCGATGGCGGCCAGGATGGCGGCCAGCCGCTGTTCCCCCTGCAGGTCCCGCAGGCCGGGCGTGTTGGGGGAGGAGACATTGACCGTGACGTAATCGGCCTGCGGCGCCACGCCGAGATAGAGCGCGGGATAATCGCGCTCCGGGTCCGCGCCTTCCTTGTTGATGCCGATATTGGCGCCCAGCACCGCCGGCAGCGGCCGCGGCAGCGCCGCCAGCCGGCTGACAAAGGCCTGCATGCCGCGGTTGTTCATGCCCATGCGGTTGATGACGGCGGCATCCTGCTCCAGCCGGAACAGGCGGGGCTTGGGGTTGCCGTCCTGCGGGCGCGGCGTGGTGGTGCCGGGCTCCACGAAGCCGAAGCCCAGTCGCATCAGCGGCAGCACCGCCAGCGCGTTCTTGTCGAAGCCCGCCGCCAGCCCGATGGGGTTGCGGAAGCCGAGGCCCAGCGCCGTGGTGGCCAGCACGGGGTCGTCCTGCCCCTGGTCGGCGCCGGCCAGGCCAAGGCCCAGGGCTTTCAGCGCCAGCTCATGGGCGCGTTCGGGGTCCATGCCGCGCATCAGCGGCATCAGGGCGGAGGCAATGGCAGGGGTCATGGCGAGGCCGCTTGTGCACCGCCAAAGGCCGCAAGGGAAGCCCCGCGAGGACAATCGGCAAGGGGATTGCGTTCCGGCGCCGGCTATGGTCCTGCCCCGCGCGGATAAGCGAGGAGATGCCCGTGCGAGGGCCGTTGCTGATGCTGGGGGCGCTGGGGCTCTTCGCGTTGCTGGATGCCAACAGCAAGCTGCTGGCGGGTAGCTATCAGGTGCCGCAGGTGGTGCTGATCCGCCATGTGGTGATGCTGGCGCTGCTTTTCGGTGTGCGGGCACTGCGGCCGGGCCTTGGGGGCACGCTCGGCACAGCGCATCCGGCGCTGCACCTGCTGCGGGCGGCGGCCATGCTGGGCTCGGCACTGGGCTTCTTCCTGGCGCTGCGCGAGATCCCGATGGCCGAAGGCTATCTGGTCTATTTCACCGCGCCCTTCCTCACCATGGCTCTGGCCGCCCTGCTGCTGCGGGAGGGCCCGCCGCGCGCCGCCTGGCTCTGGTGCGCCGTGGGCTTCCTGGGGGTGCTGGTGGCCATGGCGCCGGGGCTGCAGGCGGGCGGCAGCCTCGCGGCCTATGGCTTCGCCTTCATGGGCACCTGCTGCTACGCGGTGGTGCTGACCATCAACCGCTGGCTGCGGAACGAGCCCGGCACGGCGCGGCTGATCCTGTGGTCGGCGCTGCCGGGCGGGCTGGTGCTGCTGCCCTTCGCCTGGACGGGCTGGATACCGCCGGCCGGGGCCATCGACTGGCTGGCCTTGGCGGCCAATGGCATCCTGGCCGGGGGCGCGACCATCTGCCTGGCCGGCGCCTTCCGCCACGCCAGCGTGGCAAAGCTGGCGCCGCTGGAATTCTCCGCCCTGGTCTGGGCCATGGTGCTGGATGTGGGGATCTGGGGCCATTGGCCCGGCGCGGCCACGCTGATCGGCGCCGCCATCGTGGTCGGCGCCTGCGTCATGAGCCAGCGGGTGGCGCGGGAATGACGCCTTAGGGGATCTCGGGGGGGAAGATGTGCAGGCCGTCCTCGCCCAGGGGCAGAGGCACGGCGGAGCGCAGCGCGGCCAGCGGCAGCGGCGCGTAGAGATGCGGGAAAAGGCCGGGGCGCTTGCCGCCGGCGGCGGGCTCCCATGTCAGGGCCTCGCCCAACGCGGCGGCATCGGCAGCCAGCAGCCAGAGGCCAGCCTGCCCCGCGCGATGCTTGGCCGCGCTGGCCCGCAGCTGTGCGGCGGTGGAGAAATGCAGGAAGCCATCGCGGCGGTCGTCGGCACTGCCGCGATAAAGGCCTTCCCGCTGCGCGGCCTGCCAATCGACCTCATGGACCATGGTGTAGATGACGGCTTCCATGGCCCCGGTGTAGCGCGGCCCTGGCAGCCGCGCCAGCGCCATAGTTCTCTATTTGTTCTTATGTTGGGTCACGGCTTCCGCCGCGTAGAACAGGAACCCCCCCAGTTCGGCGCAGGGCGTGCGGGCGACGGCCCAGGCGGGCAACTCCTCCCCGGCATGGTGATGGGTGGCGCCGAAGGTGGGGTCTGTCAGCAACCCGGCCATGGCACGGGCGGCGATGCGGCGGCACATGGCCAGCACCGGGTCGCCCGGCGGCACCACCATCATCAGCAGGTGGCGCGGGTGGCGCGGATTCCAGCAGGAGAACTGAAAGGGCGCGCGGCAGACCCCCGCCACACCCCTGCCCCAGCGCGCGGCCTCCCCGGCCTCGGCGCGCTTCACGCGGTTCATCACCACCGCCGCCAGCGCCTCGATGGCGCGGACGGAACGGGTGCCGGCCTCGGCCCAGAGGGTGAGCGCGAAGATGTCCACCGGCGCCAGGGCGGTGGCCTGCGCGTCACGCGGGTTGGAAAGAATGCTCATGCCCTGTCCTCCGGCCGCCAGCCACGCTGGGGCTGTTGCGCCGCCACCGCCGCCGCCGCCACAGTGGCGGCACGGGTCGCGGCATCCAGTTTTTCCTCGATCCGCAGCAATTGCTGCGTCAGCCGCTGGTCCACGTCGCGGATCAGCGAAAGCGGCACATAGGTCCGCGCCACTTCCAGCTTGAACGCCGCCAGCTCATCGCGCGTGCGGGCCAGGGCATCGGGGTCGCGGGACGGCGGCGGGTCGTCCAGAGGCGGCAGACGCTCGGACAAGCCACGTCGCAAGCCATGCATCATCCAGAACAAAGCGGCCATCATCGGTGCCTGCACCGCGGCGGCCAGCATTTGCGGCTCCATCTCTGCGGGATTCATGCGGCCCTCCTCGGCCTTCTTGAACGGAGAAGGCGCCGGGGCCACCCTGCATGCTACAGGGGGCCACCGGCGCCTCCGGCAACCAGTTGCGTTTTGGAACGATGTGGAACGAGCCTTACCTAGAGACCTGCTGCCGATCGGCACTGCACCGGCTGACCCTGGTAGGGCGCCTTGGACGGCCGGACGGGCTGAAAGATGGCCCCTGCCTGCACCGGCTGGCCGATATGGGCCTGGCGGAGCAAGGCACGGACAGCCGCTTCCGCATCACCGCGCCCGGGCGGGTGCGGCATGCCGACGAGATTTTGAAGGTCAAGAAGGTGGCCTGAGGGCCGGCCGGGCAGCGGGCGCAATTCACCCGCTGACAAGCTAAGGCTTAATGGAAAACGCCGAAGCAAGCAAGGGAAATTCTACCTCTGGTTGATTATCCTCTTCGGCGATAGGCCACCATGCCCTGAGGCAGATGCAGCTTGCCCTTACCAGGGGCCAGCAGCGGGCGGGTGGTGATCTCGGCACAGTCCACGAAATCGGCCGTCACCTCGGCCTCCATGGCGTTGATCTGGTCCTGTTCATCCTGCGTCGGATGAGCGTCAAAGACGGGATAGAGAGTGGCGGCGCGCCGGCGCAGGTCCATGGCCACCAGCATCAGCATCAGCCGGCGCGGCGTTTGCCCGGACAGGGCGCGGCGGGCGGACCAGGCCAGGTCGGCATGCCAGTCATACCATGCGTCCCGCTGCCAGGGCGGGGCGGGGAAGCCCGATGGACGCGCCATGATGAAGCGGCGGCCAAGCGGCGTTTCATGGATCAGTCCTCGTGTGGTCGGCGCCTGCCGGCCGCCACGGAAGCGAAAGGTGCCAATCGAGTTGCCGCCGGTCTCGAACCAGTCCTTCACCGACGGAGCGAAGCAAGGCGAGCAGGACGTAACCTGAACCATCAGCATTCTTGCCCATTGTGCAGATGCAGCATGGCATGGGAACGCTGATGAAAGGGTTAAGCGTCACCGTTGTCGCGATGATGTGTGCAAGCCTCAGCCTGACTATAAGGAGCGACGATAGGCTACGCTGCCTGGCAGAACATTCGGCTCTTCACCAGGTGCCAGGACCTCGATCTCCGTCCCGATGAATGTGTCATCGACGTAGTCCGCGAAGATCTCACCTTCCACATTGCCAAGGTTGGCATAATCATCTTCCGAAGGTGGGGCGCCAAAATGCGCTCATAGCCGCAGCAGGTGACGGGAGATGTCCACTTCTACGGAATACACGATCATGCTGGCTGGTGTCTGATCCCTTAGCGCACGTTGCGCCGACCAGATCAGGTCTTCCCGCATTTTCGGGAGGTTTGCCCAGGTCACCATCACTCCACCCATCCACTTGGTCTCGCCGGCACGATATGCGCGCCGCGAGACGAATAGTGTATCATGCCGCGTGTCGTCAGTGCCTCACGTCCATCTTTATGACGATAGACGTCCATGATTCGACTTCCGGTATCAGAGGACTCTCTTGTTCCCCCACCCCCCGGCTTACTTCCAGTGACCACCCGCCCTTTTCCAGCAAACTCTTTTATCAATGCATCTGGATCGGCATAAAGAGTACCGCGTCTGGGATCGATTTGGGTTCCAGGCATATGGCGCGCTTGCACGTCGCGATGGATATCGAAGCGCGGCTCACTACTGGGTTTTGGCGAGCGCGCACGGCCAGATGCACTGCCACCAAAGCTGCGTGATGGGCCGACATGCCGCCACTGCCGCCTTCCAACGGCTGCGGCTTCTCCACACCTTCCAGCGGATCGCGCCTTCGCATGACGAAGATGACCGAGCCGCCGGCGGCCGCTCGTCCGGTCGAACCGCCACCACCGAACCCGATAGCTCGGTCATCGGCACTGCCATCCGGAGCAGTTCGGGTATGACTGCCGACAAGCTCCGGCCGCCCACCCCGAACACGGTCATAGGCGCGCACGGAGACAAGTGCCGTGCAACGCACCTTTCCTGATCGGTCCTGTTTTTGTCAAAGGCCTCGCCACCCCGGCCCGCGCGGCGCCGGCGGTGCGCCGGGCAGCCGGACTGGTTCCGCCAGAAGGCAGCCGGAGACCGCATCCAGCGCGTCATCCCGCATCCCCGGCGTGTCGGGCTTCCATTCCGCCATCTCGGTTGGAAAGGGCGTGCGGAACACACGCTCATGCGCATGCAGCTTGCGCGCCGCCAGAACCGGGTCCAACGCGGATAGGATGCGGTCCTGCTTGGCATGGCGGCTGTGCTGCTCCACCACGGCGCAGGCGGCGCCGGCGCGCGCCATTTCCCGCTTCAGCAACGCGGGCAGGAAGCGGCCGATGCCGTTGGTTTCCACCCGCAGCACCGGCAGCAGCAATTCGCGCGCGATCTGCGCCACCTGGCGGCATTGCTGGGTCGCCGGGTCATCGGGCGCATCCGGGTCATGTGTCAGATAAGCCAGGCGATGCAGGTAATGGTTGCCGTCGGCATCGCTGTAGGTGGCGGCGAGAACGGACCCATCGCCGCTGCCGGGCCGGCCATAGGCCGGGTCCCAGAAGCCACCGCCGGACACCATGCGCCGGCCCAGCAGGTTCAGCACCGGGCGGCCACTGGCCTCGCGATAATCGGTATCCTCGGCGTAGCGGATGACCAGGCGCGGGTCGAGCCGCGCCGCGCCACCCGCCACCGCGCGCAACAGCATCTGCCGGCCGAAATGGATCGGCCCCACCTGCTCCCGCATCCGCGCGACGGTGCCGGTGGAAAAGCGTTCCGGCCAGGCGCTGCGGCCCGCCGCGTCCAGCAGCGGGATCAACAGGCGACGGTAGCTGCCGAGAAACGCATCGCCCTCGTCCGGATGCAGGTAAAGGCTTTCGGCGCAATGCGGCGTGCCGACATACAGGATGGTGCCGCCGGGGGTCAGGATGAACTCGGTCTCCGCCAGCCTTTCACGAAGCTCCTCACGTTTCCCCGGAGAATCGCAATTTCCGGCCACCTCCACATCGTCGCAGATAATGACATCCGCCCGTGTGCCGGTGATATTGCCCCCCAGCCCCGCCGCCAGCATGGAAGGATCGCGCAGCGCACCCTGGCGATTGACGATGAAGCGGTCCGAGGCCCATGCCTCGGCATGCTGCGGCACCAGATGCGCACAGAGCGGATGCCGCTCCACGATGCGGCGCACCGCGGCCACCATCTTGGTGGCGAGCTGATGATCCGCTGCCAGCACCAGGATGCGGGTCTCCGGCCAACGCGCCAACAACCAGGCGCAGTAAAGGCCAACCAGCGTGGACTTGCCACAACCACGGAAGGCCATCAGCAGCAGGCGGCCATCCCCTGCCCCGCGCCGTGCATTCAGCCAGCGCAGAATGCGACGATGCACGGCGGGCGTGCCCTGGCCAAGCTGCGTGTTCCAGACCCAGACGAATTCCAGCAGGTCAGCCGGCGGCTCCTCCATCGGCGTCATCCTCCTCGTCCTCCTGTGCCTCGGCCGACATTGCCCCGCGCGCCTGTTGCAACAGCGCCTGGGCCTGGGCGACGCCCGCCACGTCCTCACCCGCACCGGCGGCGCGGGCGAGCTTCAGCAGATGCTCCAGATGGGCCAGAGCCGACTTGGCGGCGGCATGATGCGCGGCGAAGGCCTTGGCATCGTCATGGGTGCCTGGCGCGGGCCCTCGCGCGATGAAGGCGCCATAATCCTCCACCACCCGCATCGCCGCCGATTCCAGCTCGGTCGCGAGAGCCGGGGGTATGCCTTTCATGGCTCAGATCCTTGGCTTTGTGGCGCGCAGATGCAGGGTTCCCGCCCCAATATCGATGCTGCCGCCGCTGATGTTCTGTGCCGTGACACGAACCTGATCCGTCCCGCCCGTGCCGCCGACGCTGGCCTGAAACACCACGCCGCCAGCCTGGAAGCCGGTCGACTTGGCGAAGGAAGCCTGCACGAAATCCCCCTGCCGCACGCCCGGCAGGGCGACATCGCGCGTCGCGGTGGCGCCGGCCGCCAGCGCTGGAACAACCCAGCCGCTGTCGGAGGTGGTGTATTCCCGGACGCCCCATTTGCGGCTGCCACCATAGATCAGCGCCGGCGCATACATGGGCGAGCAGTAAAGCCGCAGTGCCTTCAGCACGGCATTGGCCGTGCCGCCGCGCACGCCGATGGCCGCGAAGCGCGCATTGGCATGCAGCGTGACTCGCTGCAGCTTGTTGATGGCCAAGCCGCCCACCAGGCTGTCCAGATCGGCATTGCCTTCCCAGAAGAAGGAGGGGCTACCGGCCCAAACCGTGTTCATGTTGGACAGCAGCGCCGGGCTTGAATCCGACAGCACATTCTCGCCGCCGTCGAATTGCATCACCACCGGCCGCAGTTCGCTGCCTTCGGCGGCGATGAAGAACTCCTTGCAGTCACCGCAATCAACGACGAAGGCCAGGCCTCGGCTGGTGGGAATGCCGACGCTATCGGCATTGAGCGTGAACAAGGTCAGGCCTGCAAAGGCGAAGCCGTTCAGGTTGCCCGGCGGGCCGGCGGGATTGCCGGAAAGCACCGCCATCTGCTCGAAGCCGATGCCGCCGCTGGTGTCGATGGTCTGGCGAAAGGCGCGCTGCCGGATATTCTCCGCTGCCGCCACCAGCCGGGGCGCGCCCTGTGCTGCCGCCGCCTGATGCAATGGCACAACCGTGCCGCCGGCGCGCGTGGCCGAGGCGGTGTACTCGATCGCCGTACCGGTGAAGGCATAGGTGCCGACATAGGAGACTTCATAGACGCAGTCATTGGCGCCGCCCGTATGGCGGGCCACGAAGGGGCTGCACTGCTCCATCCGCACGCCACGCGCGACAATGCCTCGCTCATCTCCGGCCTCCAGCAGGAAGGGGATGGCGGCCACCGCTCCTGGCGTCCCCTGGCGCTGCAGTTCAAATCCAGGGCCGATGAAGAGATGCGCATTGTGTCGTGGATACGCCCCCGGCGCGCAGGAGAAGCGCACGCCGAAGCGGTCCTTGGTGGTATGCGTCGCGGAGGAATTGGCAAAATGCCCGCCAATGTAGCGGATACTGTTGTTCCAGGCTGCCGCCGTTTCGCAGCGAATATCCAGACCAATGCGGTTGTCCACGATACGGCCGAGCTGGATGGTGCTATCCTCGAAGCCACGCTCCACGCCCTGCGTCCGGATGCCGATGGTAAAGCCCTCCGCCTGCCGGATCTCGACGCTGGAAGCATCGAGGTTGCGCAACAGGATGCCGATATCGGCCTCATCCACCCAATCCGACAATGTGGCGCGCTGCACCCGCAGCCCCTTGTAGAGCTTGGCGGCATTGCGCGCGCCAGCGCCGTCGCCCAGCGTCAGCGCCGCGTGGCCACCCGGGCCGGCATAGACGATCACGCCGCGCATGGTCATTCCTGGCGCGGCGCCGGGCAGCAGCAGCGGCATGGTGGTGCGGAAGCTGCCTTCGCCAATCAGCAGATACTTGCCGCTGCCGGCCGCCGCGTTCATCGCCGCCTGTAAGGCCGGACCATCATCGCTGACGCCATCGCCCATGGCGCCGAAGTCGCGGGCGGAGAGAACCTCGCCCATCTTGTCCGCCACGGTGCGGGCGATGGCGCCTACCTGCGGCACCCGCAGCACGCCCTCCTCGCGCGTGAAGGCGGTGACATTGCCCAGGCTGTCGAAGCCCAGCACGCGATTGGCGCGCGCCATGCGATCGGGCAGCACCAGCCCGGTGGGAGCCTCGCCCGGATTGGCACGCAGCATGCTGCCAGTGTCGTCACGGAACTCCTGCATCGCCGCCACCTGGCGGTCGAGGTCGTCGTTCAATGTATTGGCGCGCAGCAGGCCATTCGGCTGGAAGTCGCTGTTGCGCGCGATGACCATGCGGCGGCGCAGGGCCACCATGCTGCCAGCCCGCGGTGCCTTGGCAAAGGCAACGCTGCCGCCCTCGGAGGCACCCGCCCCGCGCACCGTGTAGCCGCTGGCGACGATCCGCCCATCCACGCGCACTTCCATGTCGGCAACCTGGAAGATCGGAAAGGGGTAGATGAAGACGGTCTGCGCGCCATCCGCCGCGTAATGCACACGCGGCGCAACGTCGCCGATGCGGATATGCTCGGCCATTCGGATCTCTCATGTGGAAAGGGTGAGGGAAAGCCCGGGCCTCGCGGCGGGGCGCGATTCGTCAGTCCAGCAGGTTGCGCACGGCGCTGCCGAAGCTGTTGCCGGCCCGCAGCCAGGTGGTCAGCGAGCCATCGGCGTTCAGCAGGCTGCTGCGGCCGGATGCCAGCCGCGCCTCGTAGGTGCCGGCGCTATCGGCCGCTGCCTCCGCCGCATCCTGCGCCAGGCCGGCGGTTATGGCACCGGCTGAGCCCTGGTCAGGGTTGACGCCGGAAGCCGCCAGCCGTGCACGGGTGGACGACACGGTGCGCTCCAGCTTGTCCTGCCGGCTGCGTGCCTCGGCAGCCTGCGCGGTGGCCAGCTGCTGCGTACGGGCATCCAATTCCTGCTGTTGCTGCCGCGCCTGCGCCTTGGCCGTGGCGGCCTGCTGCTGCCCCTGGCGCACCGTGCCGTAAAGCGAGGCCGCGGTGCCGGCGACAGCCGCGATGGGAACGAGTTGGGCCATCAATCGGTCATCCTGGTCTCGGTGGTGACGGAAAGCAGCGTCATCGGCAGCGGCGTATCGCCCTCGATGCGCCAGAGCGGCTGGATAGTGTCGCGGCGCCAGCCCAGGCCGCGCAGCGTGACATCGCCAGTGAAGCGCTGGGGCGCGGCATCCAGCATCGGCGTATCCATGCGCCGGAAGGGCACCGGCGCGGCGCCGCGGCCGAGGTCAACGGCCAGCGCCGCCGTATCCAGCAGGCGGAAGGTCGCGCTCACCAGCCGCAAGGGTCCGGCGCGCGAACCCGAGGGAGAGAACAGCAAGGGCGGCAATGGCTCGATCAGGTGTGTGAAGCCAAGGCCCGCCTGCACGGAGAAGGCCGGCGCATCCAGCGCCACGGCACCCCGCACCACCGGCACAGGGCCGCGCGGCGCGCCATCGGCCACCACCTGCACGGTCGCGCCCAGCAGATGATCCAGGCCGCTCCAAGCGGCTTTCTCGGTCCTGCTCTCGCCGCTCAGGCCGGCATCGACCGCGAGGGCATCGTCGAAACGCTCCAGCCGCCAGCCTCCCATGCGGAAGCTGACGCACCAGACGGTGCCATCGATCTCGGCCAGCGAGGAGAAGCGCCCCTCGGTATCCTGACGCGTCCAGGCCGTGACCTGCTCGGTGCGGTAGAGTGTCAGCGTGGCGAGCCAGCCGCCCTCCATCGCGACATGCAGCAGCCGCCGGGTCTGGTCGTAAGCCATGGCCACTGGTGCCTGCACCAGATGCCGCGCCACCAGCGCAAGATCGCTGGCCTGATAAGCCTGCTGCACGTCGGTATAGGCATATTCGTAGATCCCCTGACCCGCGCGCGAGGCAAAGATGGTGCTGCCATCGACATCCACCGGCTGGATCATCCGCGCGACCGGCGAGCCGATACGCGTCTGCCGGTGCAACTGGATGGAAGCCGGCGTCATCGGATCGCCCGTCACCATCCATTCGGCGCCCGAGGTGAAGACCTGCAGATGCCGCCCCGAGAAGACGGCGCGGATGGCATTCACCTGATCCGACAGCAGGCCGAACTCGATCGCCTGGTCATCCAGGCCGGTGCCGAGATCGAAGTTGAACAGGTCGCCGGAGCGAGACAACCACAGCCGGTTCGGCAGGTCCCGCGCACCGCCGATCACCAGCCTGTCCTGGTGGAAGCAGACGGTCACGGGCCAGCCGCGCGCGGCGCTGAAGGCGGCCTCATCCCAATCGGCGGTCGCGGCCACGCCGTCCAGTGGCTCCTGCACCACCGCGCTCGCCACCGTGGGCGAGATGACCTGTGTCACCAGCACCTTCTTCAAGCCAATGCGCAGCAGCGTATTGGCATGGCCCGGCTGGAAGACATTGGCGCTAGCTGTCAGCGTCACCGCGCCCGTCGTCGCGCTGCTGGCCAGCGTGACACTGGTTGGCGCGAAGCGGTGGAAAGGCTGTTCCACGAAGAACCAGCCGGCAATGCTCCAGTCAGCATGGCTGCTGCGGCTGATGCGCTGCGGGGGGAGGTCCGGATGCACCACCAGCAATGTATCGGCGCTCTGGGTATAGGCGATGTGGTCCAACATGCCTTCCGTCCAGGGCGCCACAAGCTGCGCCGCCAGCACATCCCCCATGAAGACCTGCAAGAGCCGGTCCGTCAGCACCAGCAGATAGGTCTGCTCCGTGTTGAACTCGAAGGCGATCAGTCGCGCCTTGCCCGGCAGCAGCGCAACGTGGCGCAGGCCGGGACGGCGCGTCACGCCGCCAGTGGGTTGGATAAAGACATTGCGCAGGCGCCGCGCGCCATTCTCGAAGGCGCGCAGGTCGCCCCGCCCCAGAAGCTGGTCGCCGAGTTCCCCCGCGGTGAAACTGGTCTTGACGCTGCGGCCCATGGCCATGCCCTCACCCCCGCGCCATGATCAAAGGGAAATCCTCGATGGCCTTCACCGTGGCCTGCTGGCTGTCGGCCAGCCGCGCGGCACGGAACTCGCCATCGGCCATCCGGTGCAGCATCTCGGCGCGTGAGGTACTCTCGGTGAGCGGGATGCAGAACTCGGCGGCCAGCCGCGTCACCAGCGCGGCGGCGAAGAAGGGCGGAAACTCGCTTTCCTCAGGCCGGAACACATAGGTCAGCGTCACCTGATCGGCATCCGTGTGCAGGCGCTGCTCATGCAGGCGGTAGAACAACCCGCGCCCCGCCCCGCCGCTGCCGGCGGACAGCACGCGCAGGAAATCCGCCGGCACCTGATAGGCGTGGCGGTAATCGGCAAAGGGCAGTTCCGCCAGGCGCGGCAGGTCCATTTGCCCGGTCGCGAAGCTCCAGGGGTGCGAGGAGAGCATCGCGTCCCTTACGGATGGATAGAGATTCGCCGCCACCTCCGCCTCGGCGGTGCCTTCATCGAAGGAGGCGACAGGCTGCGCGCCGATCTTGAGGAGCGCGCGCGAGCAGAGGACGAGGGCAGAGAGCGCCATCGGCAGAACTCCTGATCGGCGGTGAAGAGAAGGATAGCCGGCCGGGGGCACAAAGCCCCCGACCGCGCCGTGCTCAGGCCTCGAAGGCGCGCATCCGCACAACGCCGGTCTCATCGACCAGCACCGCGCCCTGACTCATCATGTTGTTGACGAAATAGGCCGCGCGATCGCCGTGCCAGGTGATGTCGGTGGCAACTTCCTGCGCCACGCCATGGCCGATGGCCGTCTTGTGGTAGAAGTAGCAGAAGCGCAGGTCGCCGCTCTTGGTCAGGCCGGAATGCGGCATCCAGGTCGCGCCCAGCCAGCGCTTGGCCTGCGTGCCCTTCCAGGGCAGCTCGTCATCGCCGACATATTGGGTATTGGCGAATTCCGGGATCTGCAGCAGGTCGCTCCACTGCTTCCAGCCAACGATGGCGAAGCGGTTGCCATCATCCGGCACATCGGCAGCGCCCAGCATCTCGAAGGCCAGCAGCACCTTGGCCTTGGTCAGCCCATCGGTATCCGTGGTGCCGGCGGCGGTGCCGATGGCCTCGCGGGTGCCGGCATCCATGGCGGCGATGATCAGCTCATCGGTCTTGCGGCCCAGCGCATAGGCGCCGGCATTGGCCACCACGGCGCGCTCATCGATATTGGTCTTCAGCTCGTCCAGGCGGTCGATCCATTCGCCGGCATAATAGTCCTGCAGGAAGCATTCCACGTGGGAATGCGACAGGTTCATCACCGGCACCGCGCCGTTGCGCGCCTTCGCCGCCGCCGTGCCACGCCCGACGATGGGAAACACGGTGGAGGCGCCACGCACGCCATTCTTGCTGCGCACCGTGGGGCGCAGCTTGCTGCCCTGGCGCTGATAGGCCTCATGCACCTCGGACTCGAACTGCTTCGCGAAAACCTGGTCGATCGTGGCGGACATCGGATGTTCCTTGAAGGAGACGTTTGGGTGTGATGCCCGCACCGCGCGGTTGGTCCCGGTATCGGGGCCGGCGATGCGCGCGCGCCATCGCGCCCACGGTTGCGGGTTGGGCGAGGCGGATTTCGGGGAGGCAGGCCGCCGGGGTGCAATGCACCGCGCCAGCGGCCCGCCGCGGCAGGGCGAGCGGGGCTGCGGAACCCTGCCGCTATCGGTTCAGCTGTTGCCGAACAGCCGCTTGAAGCCTTCGGTCACGCGCTTGACGTATTCCGGCTCCCGGGTGCGCCAGTAGCGCGGGTCGCGCATCATCTTGCGTAGCGCCTGCTCATCCACGCCGCCGGCGGGCTCGGCCTCGCGCGCCAGACTGGGTTCGGCCTTGGCCATCATGCCATGCAACGCCAGCACGCCCTCGGCGGTGGTGGAGAGCGCCTCGAAGGCACCCGGCGGCAGATTGGCACGGCCCCAGGCGGCGATCTGCGGCGCCAGGCGCTTGAACTGCGCCTCGCCGCCCAGCGCCTCGGCCAGCTTGGCGCGCTGCTTCTCGGCCTCGTAATCGGCGGCGGCCTCGGCGATCAGCGGCAGCAGGCGCTCGGCGGCCAGGTCATAGACCAGCTGCACCTGGGCGCAGGTGAAGCCCGCCTCATGCAGCCGCTTGTTGATCTCCGCATCCGGGCCGCAGAGGTCGTGCTTTGCTTCGACGCTGTATTCCTCATACGAGTCCGGCACGCCGATGGCGCGGCGGAAGCGCTGCTTCTCCTCCTCCGGCGCATCCGGCGCGGGCGGGGCGAAGCGCTGGGACATGCGCTTCTCCAATTCCTTGTAGGATTTCAGCAGCGCATCGACGCGCAGCGCGCCGGCCTCGTCCCGGAACTTCTCCGGCACATCCTCAGGCGCGTCCGGCGCCGCGGCTTCGAGCAGGTTCTCGGACATGCGGGCAGTCACTCCTCGGTGGGGGCGATGGGGGTCAGGAGCCCGGCCGGCGCGGCCAGCGCGCGGGCCAGGTGTCGGGTGGCGGCGGTGATGTCGATCTGCTTCACCGCCTCGGCGCCGAGCGCGGAGGCCGCCTGCAGGAACAACAGCGTATTCGCCGCATCGGCGCGGCCCTGCACACGGGCCAGCGGCGACTGGTAGGTCAATCGCACCTCGCGCCCGTCCAGCAGCATCGGCGGCACCTCGCCGCGCCGGCGCAGGATGGAAAGGCAGCGCGCCACCAGCGGCGAGAGCAGTTCCGATTGCAGTCGGCCATAGGTCGCACCCAGCAGACGCGCGGTCTGGGCGGAACGTTCCAGCACCTCGGTCGCCGTCATGCGGGCGTCCTGCGGCGCGGAAAGCCGGTCGGCCAGAAGTGCCGCGCGGATGCGGCGGCGCTGGTCCTCCAGCACCAGTTGCGAGACATCGAAATTCCCTGGCGCCGCCAGCGGCGTCAGGCCGGAGGAACCCGGCGCCTTCGGGATGATGGCACCCGGCACCAGCCGCACCGTGGCCGGGTTCAGCACGCCATCATCCTCGGCCTGCCAGATACCGGTGGCGGCGATGGAGGCATTCTTCAGCACCAGCTCCACCACCTTATTGGCGGTGCGGATATCCGGCAGCGTCTTCATCACCGGGCCGCGGCCATAGGTCTCGCCTGGCGCCTTCAGCCATCGGAAGGCGATGAAGGGGCTGTCCGCAAAACGCCCGGTGGCCAGCGGCACGGCGCGGCCGTCATGGTCCAGCACGGCGAGATAGCCGCAGCCGCCATGCCCATCCGGCCAGACCGCCTCCACCACCCGGAAGCGCACGGGCGCATCGCCCTCCTCCTCCGGCCCCAGCCCGGCGGGCAGGATGGCGGTGGGGTAGCGGCGGGCGATGGCACCAGCCTCCAGCATCGTGGCGCGATAGACCGTATCCAGCCGGCCACCGGCACCTTCCTCCAGCACCGCCTGGGTCAGCGGCACGGCGGTGAAGCGCAGCGCGCTGCTCTCGCCTGGCGGCGCCTCCTCCACCAGCAGCACGCCGGTGCCGGCGACCACCAGGTCCAGAAAGGCCTGGTGCATCTCCAGCGCGAAGTTGGAGCGGTCCAGGTGCCCCTGCAGCACTTCCGCCGCCTCTTCCAATGCCGCAGCGGCGGCAGCGGCATCCGGCCCCTCCTCCAGTGCCCGACTCGGCGCCAGGCCGAACCAGCGAGACCAGGGCGGCGTCAGCTCGGCCAGCAGGCTGGCGGAGAGCTGCTCGGCGGCATCGGCGGCCGTCGCATCATAGAGCATCGGGCCGCCGCTGCCCGGAGTCGTGGCCAGCACATGGTCGTAGCATTCGCGCCAGACGGCCTCCCAGGGGCGGCGGCGCTCCAGCGCGGCGGCATGGCGGGCCAGCACCGCCTCCGGCGTCATCTCGTTGCGGGGCATCGGTTACTCCCCCAGCAGGGTTTTGCGGGCGCTGGCGGCGGGGCGCGGTGCCTCGCCCAGAACGCCGCGATCGGAGGTGGCGATGGTGCCGGCCAGGCCGCGCCGCGCGCGCTCCTGGTTCTCCACGCGCGCCGCCTGGGCGGTGGCCGCTACCTCGGCCGCGTTCACGGCGGGGGCAACGGCGGCGGGCTGGGATGCGGTCACCACCACCGGCTTCGGGGCTTTCATCAGGCCACCCATGCGCGTGCGGACTCCTTGTGGCTGCGGCAGGAACCCGTCCAAAAAGAAACGGGCCCGCGCCAGGGGATCGGCGCGGGCCCGTTCAAGTTCGGGATCGGGAGGAAAGTCAGCGGGCGCAGCTCGCCCGTTGACAAGGATGGTTCTACAGGACGAAATTCCTTTCGTCAAGAATTTTTTCCGAACCGTCGAGCGATTTCTCCAGAGCACGGAACAGCCCGCGCGGCGTCATCGCGAAAGGCGCACCCTTGCCCAGCAGCGCACGGCAGACGGCGACGCAGGAATAAGGCGAAAGCGCCGGCAGCCAGCCGCAATGCGGCGTGCCTGGCGTGAAAGGCCCCAGCACCACCAGCCCGGCGCGGCGATAGAATCCCGGCAGGTCGAAACCCGGCACCAGCACCGGCCGCGCCACCAGCAACCGGCCGGAGAGCGGCTCCACCACCGTCCAGCCCTGCGCATCCTCCACCGCCGCGAAGCAATGGCGGAAGCCCGGCCGCAGCAGCCGCAGCCACAGTCGGTCCGCCCGCCCGCCAAAGCCGATCCACACCCGCTGCGCTCCTTCCGCCAGGGCATGACGGTGCGAAGCCCGAATCGGCTCCGCCGCACCCCCTTCCAGGGATGCGGCGTGTTGCTCCACAGGCACCCTGGCCAGCGGCGCAGGTGCGACCCGCCCCCGCCGCCGTGCTGGTGCCGGCTTGCGTGCCAGCACCTTCCGCCTCACGCGCCACCCTCCACCGGGCAGCGGGCCGCCAGCTCCACCACCTCGGCCATGCCGCTGGGACGCGCGCCGCCCGCCACGATACCCTTCATCCGCAGCGGCCAGTCCAGGCGCTGCATCGCCTCGTTCCAGATCCGCCAGTCGTTCTTCTCGCCCAGGTGGCGCGGGTCCGGCGCCATGCCCCGCTCGCCCCAGATCCGCATGATGCGGGCATGCACCAGGTCGATTCGCCGCTGGCGGTAGAGGCGGTCCAGGCACTTGACCACGTCATCCGGCTCGCAGGGGCGCTGCTTGCTGCCGGCGCCGGCCACGATGCGCGCGCCTTCGCGGCGGGCGACCAGGGCGGACATGGTCCAGATCCAGGCTTCCTCGGCGGAGAGGAAGGGTTCGGCCTTGGACATCGAGGAGAGAACCGGGGTGGAGTTGGTGCGAAGGGCGGCGGGCATCAGGGTGTGTCCTTTCCTACCTGAACGTGAACACAACAGGAACATCAAACGTTTCGCACCTAGGCGTCAACACCTATCTGTGATCACTTTCCTAGGATTGTCGTCTTGCCACAACCCCCGGCCTTTAGGATGATAGGCTTATGCGTCATGACGACATCTGGCGGGCGATCGACGCCCTGGCGGCCGAGCACGGGCTCTCCGCTTCCGGCCTCGCACGCCGCGCGGGGCTGGACCCCACAGCCTTCAATCCTTCCAAGCGAATCGGCGCCGATGGCCGGCCGCGCTGGCCCTCCACCGAAAGCATCGCCAAGATCCTGGAAGCCACCGGCACGGAGATGGAAAGCTTCGCCGGCCTGGTGACCGGCGCGCCGACGCTGCACAACAGCAGCCGCCCGAATCCGGGCCGCCGCATCCCGCTGCTCGGCCTCGCCCAGGCGGGCAGCGAGGGCTATTTCGGCGATGGCGGCTATCCCGTCGGCGCCGGCTGGGACGAGATCAGCACGCCCGAACTCTCCGACCCCAATGCCTACGCACTGGAAATCTCCGGCGACAGCATGGAGCCGGTGTTCCGGGACGGGGATACCATCATCGTCTCGCCCAATTCACCCGTGCGGCGGGGAGACCGGGTGGTGGTGCGCACGGCACGGGGCGAGGTGATGGCCAAGGAGCTGCTGCGCCAGTCGGCGCGGCGAATCGAGCTGGCCAGCCTGAACCCGGCCCATCCCAACTACAGCTTCGACCTCTCCGAGATCGCCTGGATGCACCGCATCCTCTGGGCCAGCCAGTAAGGGCGCGGGGCCTCAGCCCCGCTCCATCTGCTTCAGCAGCACGCTAGGGTCACCTTCGCTGTCGGCGGCCAGGAAGCTGCCATCCGGCAGCGCCACCGCTGCCAGCCCTGTATCCTCATAAGCCCGCAACATGGTGCGACCGACACGCCAGAAGGCGTGGCTGACGCCATTGCGCTCGCAGATATCGCGGAAGCGCCAGAGCGCGGTGATGCGCGCCTGCTCCTCCCCCGCCGGGTCGCCGAGCCCGATCCACGTGTCCGGCAGCTTGCGGAAGGCAAAGCCGGCGCCCTCGACCAGGATGGCGCCATCGGCCTCCTCCGGCACGGTGGCACCCAATGCCTTCAGCCGGGCACGCGCCGCCTCGTCGTAAGGCGCGGCAACGAGGCGGGAAGGACGCAGCAGCCGGAACACCGCCACCAGCAGCAGCACCCCCGCGACCCCCACCGCCAGCCGCAGCGAGGCCGGCGTATCGGAGGAAAAGGGCACCATCCACCAGGGATCTTCGGTCACCGGCCCGCTCCAGGCGATGCTGGCGAGCAGCAGGGCGCAGAGCAGGCTCGCCGTCAGCGAGATGACAGTGCTGAAGGACAGCGGCTCCCCCGTCAGCCGGGCATCGCGATAGAAGGTGCTGCGCATGCCGGCCAGCAACCCTGCCGGCAGCAGGAAGATCACCACCAGCCACCAGGGCTCACCCTTCAGCGCCACCGCCGCCGCCCCCAGCAGCAACAGCACGATGCCGCCGATGCGGGCGATCCGCAGCCGCCGCAGCATGCCATAGGCCATGACCAGTAGCAGGGAGCCGATGACGGAGGCGGCGAAATGCCCGGCCAGCGCCGCCCACTCCCCCGCCCATTCCGCCAGCCAGGTGCCATGGGAAGGCAGCGCGCCGATAAAGAGCAGCGCCACGCCCATGACGGCGGAAAGGCCGGAGAGTGCCGGCCCCTCCAGCGAATCCGCCACCCGCGCCTCGGTGCCCAAGCTACCCAGCAGGTGGCGGCGCTGGCTCAGCTCGAAGCCGGCGAAGAGCGCGCCGGCGATGAAGAGCGGCACGATGTAGTAGTAGAGCCGGAACAGGAAGAGCGCGCCGATCACCTGCGGCGCCGGCACATAGGGCTGCAGCGCCAGCAGGATCACGGTATCAAAGACGCCGAGCCCGCCCGGCACATTCGCCGCCAGCCCCGCCGAATAGGCGGCGAGGTAGATGCCCAGGAAGCGGACAAAGGTCAGCCCCTCCGCCGGCGGCAGCAGCACATAGAAGATCATGGTGGTGACCACGACATCCACCACTGCCAGCGTCGTCTGCATCAGGGCCATGCGGAAGCCCGGCAGGTCGATCTTGTGGCCGAAGATGGTGAAATGCGGCAGCACGCGGGAGAGCACGAGATAGGCGCCCACCACCGCCAGCAGCGCCACGCCAATGCCTTGCATGGCCCAATGCGGCATGTTGTCGCGGAACCAGGGCAGGATCTCTGGCTCCAGGACCAGCACGGCGCCGCCCAGCGCCATGCCGCCCAGGCCGAAGGTCAGGCTGGTGAAGGCGATGACCTTGGCGATCTCAACCGCCGTCAGCCCCCAGGCGGCATAGAAGCGGTATCGCACCGCGGCGCCGGAGACAGCCGCGACCCCCAGGTTATGGGCCAGGGTATAGGCGCAGAAGGAGGCCAGCGAGGTCCGCAGGTAGCTGACCGGCTTGCCGGCATAGACCGAGCCCAGCCGGTCGTAGACCGTCAGCACCCCATAGGCCAGCAGCGTCCATCCACCGGCGATCCAGAGCGCGCTGCCCGGCACAGCCCCCACGGCCGACAGGATGTCGGCCATGGACAGGTCGCGGAATTCCTTCTGGACGACATAGATGGCGCCGGCCAGCAGCAGCAGGCCGAAGGCTGTGGGCCCATGGCGCCGCAGCAGGGCCAGCACCGGTCTCACGCCTGGCCGGCCTCAGCGGATTCCGGCTCGGCAGGGCGGGCCAGGGCCTCCTCCACCAGCCGGATCGTTTCCGGGATGCCATAGGCGGCGGCGACGGAGCCGAAGCGCGGCCCCTGGTCCGTGCCCACCAGCACCTGGTACAGCGCGCTGAACCAGCCGCGGTTCACGCCCGGCCGCCCGCCATCCTTGGCCGGCACCAGGAAGGGCTCTCGCCGCCCGGCGTCATAGACCAGGGTCTGGATGAACTCGGCCTGGGTCAGCCCCGGCGGCATGGCCTCGATCTCCGCCTGATGCTGCTTCAGCAGCTCCACCAGCGCCTCAAAGGCCGGCCGTTCCTCCGGCGTCGGCGCGCGCGGGCGCAGGCCGGGCAGGATGAAGTCGCGGGAATAAGCGACGGCATATTCCACCAGTTGCGCCAGCAGCGGCTGGTTCTCCGGCGTCGCCTCGGGCGCGTAGTTGCGCACGAACTTCCACAGCCGCTCCGGCGTATCCGCCGCCGAGACGGTGACGAGGTTCAGCAGCATACCGAAGGTCAGTGGCGGCTCGGGCGTATTGGGCGCCTCGCCGCCATGGATGTGCCAATCCGGGTTGGCCGGGTCCAGGCCGGCGCGCAGCTTCTCCCGCTGCTGCAGGTATTCGTCCGTCGCGCGCGGGATAACATCGAAATGCAACCGCTTGGCGCGCCCGGGCTGGCCGTACATGAAATAGGCCAGGCTCTCGGGTGGCGCGTAGCGCAGCCATTCCTCGATGGTCAGGCCATTGCCCTTGGACTTCGAGATCTTCTGGCCATTGGCATCCAGGAAGAGCTCATAGGTCATGCTGACCGGCGGCTCGGCCCCCAGCACGCGGCAGATCTGGGAGGACAGCTTGACGCTGTCGATCAGGTCCTTGCCCGACATCTCGTAATCGACGCCGAGGGCGAACCAGCGCATGGCCCAGTCCGCCTTCCACTGCGCCTTGACGTGGCCGCCGGTCACCGGCGTCTCGAAGCGCTCTCCCGTCTCGGGGTCGCGCCAGACCACGGTGCCGTCCTGCGGCCGGGTCTCCTCCATCGGCACCTGCATCACCACGCCGGTCTTCGGGTGCACCGGCAGGAAGGGCGAATAGGTGGCGCGGCGGTCCGGGCCGAGGGTCGGCAGGATCACCTGCCGCACTTCCTCATGCGCCTCCAGCATCCGCATCAGCGCGGCGTCGAAGCGGCCGGACTTGTAGTAGTCGGTGGCGGAGGCGAATTCGTATTCGAAGCCGAAGGCATCCAGGAAGCTGCGCAGCCGCGCGTTGTTATGGGCGCCAAAGCTGTCATGGGTGCCGAAGGGGTCCGGCACGGCGGTCAGGCTCTTGCCCAGGTGCTGCCGCAGCAGGTCGCCGTTCGGCACATTGTCCGGCACCTTGCGCAGCCCGTCCATGTCGTCCGAGAAGGCCAACAGCTTGGAGGGCAGCCCGGTCAGGCGCGTGAAGGCATTGCGCACCCAGGTGGTGCGGGCCACCTCGCCGAAGGTGCCGATATGGGGCAGGCCCGAGGGGCCGTAGCCCGTCTCGAACAGCGCCGTTTTTTTCCCCGACGCGGCCAGTCGATCGGCGACCTTGGCGGCTTCCTCGAAGGGCCAGGCCTTGATGGTACGGAGCGTGGGATCGGCGGTCATGCCCGCCCCATGCCAGGGCGAAGGCTGGTGGTCAACGCACGCATTCCGCAGGTCCGCTCATCATGGCTTCGTTCGCCTTTTGCCCCTAGGATACGGCGTGCCCCCTGCGCCTCAGCCCCCCAGCCTGCTGCTGCCCGATGCCCCTGCGCTGATCGCCGCTACCCATGGCGCGGCAGTCCTGCTGACCCCGGATGGCGAATTATCCACCCTGCGCGCCCGCGACGCGGTGGAAGCCCTGCGGGAGATGGGCCCGCCGATCCTGGTGCATGCGCCGGCCATGGCCAAGCGCCTCGGCATCTCCTCCATCCCCGGCGCCTATGACCTGCTGGAACTCTTCGCCTTCACGCTGCCGGCCCAGCCGGCGCCGCCTACCCCGCGCGGCCTGGCCCTGGCGCTGGACCTGCCGCCGCCGGAGGATGCGGAATCCGCCGCCGCCCTGTTGCCGGAGATCGCGACGGAGATCCTCCGCCGCCTCGCCCGCGCCCGTAACGCGCAGCCCAACCGCGATGCCGCCATGCTGGCCGCCCGGCTGCGCGATGCCGCGCACTGGCCCTGGGCGGATGCGGTGCTGGCGGCGCTGGGCCAGCCCAAGGCGCGCGGCAGCAATGACGGGCTGAAGGTCTGGCGCACCCTGGCCGAATGGGAGGAAGCCGCCCCCGCCCCGCCCCCCGCCAGCCTGCCCGTGACCGCCGCCGAGGCCCGCACGCGCCTGGCGGAGATCCTGGGCGAGGGTGCCGAGCAGCGCCCCAGCCAGGGCGATTTCGCTTCCGCCGCCAGCATGGCCTTCGCGCCGCGCGAGGTGCCGGGCGAGCCGCAGCTTGTGCTGGCGGAAGCCGGCACCGGCACCGGCAAGACGCTCGGCTATGTCGCCCCCGCCAGCCTCTGGGCCGAGCGCAATGGCGCCCCGGTCTGGATCGCCACCTATACCCGCAACCTGCAACGGCAGCTCGACCAGGAACTGGCCCGCCTTTACCCGGACCCGGAGGAGCGCCGCCGCAAGGTCGTGATCCGCAAGGGCCGCGAGAACTACCTCTGCCTGCTGAACTATGACGAGGCGGTCAGCGGCGCCATGCCCGCCCGCATCGTGGCGCTGGCCCTGGTGGCACGCTGGGCCGGCGCGACCCGGGACGGCGACCTGATGGGCGGCGACTTCCCCGGCTGGATCTCCGAGCTGTTTCCCGCCGGCGCCATTTCCCTGCTGGCGGACCGGCGGGGGGAATGCATCCATTCCGCCTGCCCGCACTGGAAGCGTTGCTTCGTCGAGCATTCCATCCGCCGTGCCCAGACCGCCAACCTTGTCGTGGCCAATCATGCGCTGGTGATGGTGCAGGCCGCGCTCGGCCCGCGCGGCGGCGATGGCGAGACCGGCGCCGCGCTGCGCTATGTCTTCGACGAGGGCCACCACCTCTTCGATGCCGCCGATGGCGCCTTCGCCGCCGCGCTCTCCGGCGCCGAGATGGCGGAGGTCCGCCGCTGGCTGCTGGGCAGCGAGGGCGGGCGGGGCCGCGCCCGTGGCCTGCGCCGCCGCCTGGAAGAACTGCTGCCCCAGTACCCCACGCTGATCCCGCCGCTGGACCATACCGAGCAGATGGCCCGCGCCCTGCCCGCCTCCGGCTGGTGGGACCGCTGGGAGGATGCCCCCGGCGATACTCCCCGCCCCGGTGAGGACTTCCTGCGCGCCGCCCGCGCCCAGGTCCTGGCCCGCACCGCCGAGGCCGACCCGCTTTACGACGCCGAGGCCGATCTCTACCCGCTGCACGAGGATGTCCCCGCCGCCGCCGCCGCGCTGGAAGACGCGCTGCAACGCCTCCAGGCGCCGCTGAAGCATCTCGAAAAGCTGCTGAACGAGATCCTGGAAGACCCGGAGCAGGAGCTGGAAACCGGCGACCGCATCCGCCTGGACACCGCCGCCCGTGCCATCGAGCGCCGCGCGCTGATCCCGCTTGGCGCCTGGCTGGCCATGCTGCGCCAGTTGCGGGAACCGCCACCGGAGCCGGGCACCCGGCCGCTTTATGTGGACTGGCTGGCGCTGACCCGGCGCGACGGGCGCGACGTCGATGCCGGGCTGCACCGCCACTGGCTGGACCCCACCGTGCCCTTCGCCACCCAGGTGGCGGCCCCGGCGCATGGCGTGCTGATCGCCTCCGCCACCCTGCGCGACAATTCCGCGAAGCGCGACCCGGAGGCCGCCTGGCGGGAAGCGGAAGCGCGCACCGGCGTCCAGCACCTGCCCAACCCCGCCATCCGCGCTGCCCTGCCCTCGCCCTTCGATTACGCCAACCAGACCCTGGCCATCGTGGTGGAGGACATGAACCGCGACAGCCCCGGCCAGGTGGCGGCGGCGATGCAGCAGCTCTTCCTGGCTTCCGGCGGCGGCGCGCTGGGCCTCTTCACCGCCATCCGCCGGCTGCGGGACGTGCATGCCCGCATCGCCCCCGCCCTGGCCGAAGCCGGCATCCCCCTCTACGCCCAGCATGTGGATGCCATGGACAGCGCGACCCTGGTGGACATCTTCCGGGCGGAGGAGGATTCCTGCCTGCTCGGCACCGATGCGCTGCGCGATGGCGTGGATGTGCCCGGCCGCGCGCTCCGCCTGCTGGTCTTTGACCGCGTGCCCTGGCCCCGCCCCTCCATTCTGCACCGGGAACGGCGGATTCATCTCTCCGGCGGGCGGCCAACGGCCTATGATGACGGCATCGCCCGGCACCGGCTGCGCCAGGCCTTTGGCCGGCTGATCCGCCGCGCCGACGACCGGGGCGTCTTCGTGCTGCTGGACCCGCGCACTCCCTCCCGCCTGCTCGGCGGGCTGCCGGAGGGCGTGGTGCCCCGGCGGCTCGGGCTGGCGGAAGCCGTGCGCCAAACTGCCGCTTTTCTTGCATCCCCCGCGCTTCCGCCGGGTTGAAGCTGTGTCACGGCCGCGATACGCCGGATGGAACCGAGGAAAACCTGAACGTCATGCCGCATACCAAGTCCCATTTCACCGTCCATGAAGGACTGATCTGCGCCATGGTGCTGATGTCCGCGGCGGACCAGCACATGTCCGACGCCGAACTGGGCATGATGTCGCGGCTGGTGCAGGAACTGCCCGTCTTCGCGGGCTTCCAGGCGCATGAGATCGAGCCGGTGACCGAGACCTGCCTCGCCCTGCTGGGACAGACCGATGGCCTGGACCGCGCCTTCACCATGATGCGCGACGCCCTGCCGCCCCGCCTGCGCGAGACCGCCTATCTGCTGGCCTGCGAGGTCGCCGCCGCCGATGGCGAGGCCACCCAGGGCGAGCTGCAGTTCCTCCAGGACTTCCGCATCGGCATGGATATCGACCGGCTGATCGCCGGCGCCATCGAACGCGCCGCCAAGGCGCGGTACCAGATGGCCTGAGCCCGGCATGACCATCGCCCCCGACGCCCGCCCGACCCTCGAGAACCCGGACGACGATCCTTTCCTGTGGCTGGAGGAGGTGGAAGGCGCGGAGGCCCTGGCCTGGGTCGAGGCCCAGAACGAGAAGACCCTCGCCCGCCTTTCCGATGCCCGCGTGGCCGCCGATGCCGCCGCGCTGAAGGCGATGATGGACCGGCCGGACAAGATCCCGCATGTCACCCGGCGCGGCGGGCTGCTTTATAACTACTGGCAGGATGCCGAGCATCCGCGCGGCCTCTGGCGCCGCACCACCCTCGAATCCTACCGCGGCGAAGCGCCCGACTGGGAAGTGCTGCTGGACCTCGATGCCCTGGCGGCGGCGGAAGGCGAGGACTGGATCTGGAAAGGCGCCATCACCCTGCCGCCGATGCATGAGCGGGCGCTGCTGCGCCTCTCGCGCGGCGGCGGCGACGCCGTGGTGCTGCGGGAATTCGACCTCACCAGCCGCGCCTTCGTGCCCGGCGGCTTCGACCTGCCGGAGGGCAAGAGCAGCGCCGCCTGGCTGGACCGCGACACGCTGATCCTGTCCTCCGCCCTGGGCGAGGGCATGGCGACGGAATCCGGCTATCCCCGCACCATCCGCCGCTGGTCGCGCGGCGAGAGCCCGATGGCGGCCCCGGTGCTCTTCGAGGTCGCGGCCAACCACATGGGCAGTTGGGGCGGCGTGGACCGCTCGGCCGATGCGGAGCGGGTGGTCTTCTTCGACCAGATCGGCTTCTTCGACATGTCGGTCTTCCTGGGCGACCGTAACGGACCGCGCTGGCACCTCAACCTGCCCACCGACATGCGCATCAACTGGGATGGCGACAGGGTGGTGCTGCAACCCCGCACCCCCTGGACAGTGAGCGAGACCACCTACCCGCCCGACACGCTGCTGGGCACCCGCCTTTCCGCCCTGCTGGACAACCAGCGCGACCTGACCGTGCTCTTTGAGCCCGCGCCCCGCCGCGCGCTGGACGGGTTCTTCTGGTGCGGCGGGCGGCTGGTGCTCTCGGTGCTGGACGACCTGCGCCCGGTGCACACACTCTGGACCCAGCGGGAGGACGGCACCTGGACCTCCCGCCCGCTGGAAGGATTGCCGGAGATCGGCGTGGTCAGCGTCTGGCCCCTGGATGCCGAGGCGGAGGAATCCGACGGCACCCTGCTGGCCCTGGCCCAGGACCCGCTGACGCCGCCCACCCTGCTGCAAACCTCCGCCAGCCGGCTGGCTGCGCCGCTGCTGCTGCGGCAGGCGCCGCGCCTCTTCAACGCCGACGGCCTGCGCGTGACGCGGCATGAGGCGATTTCCTCCGACGGCGAGCGCATCCCCTATGTGCAGACCGGCCCGGCGGAGGAGAGCGGCGACGCGCCCGTGCACCTGACCGGCTATGGCGGCTTCCAGGTGACGATGCAGCCTTCCTACCGCGGCAGCACCGGCCATCTCTGGCTGGAGCGCGGCGGCACGGCGGTGGTGGCGCATATCCGTGGCGGCGGCGAATTCGGCACCCGTTGGCATGAGGCCGGGCGGCGGGAGGACAAGCGTCTTTCCCATGATGACTTCGCCGCCGTGGCTGCCGACCTGGTGCGGCGCGGCGTGACGGTGCCGGGGCGGATCGCGGCGGAAGGCGGCTCCAATGGCGGCCTGCTCATCGCCAATATGCTGACCCGCTACCCCGAGCGCTTCGGTGCCCTCTTCTGCACCATCCCGCTGATCGACATGCGGCGCTATGCCAAGCTGCTGGCGGGCGCGAGCTGGATCGCCGAATACGGCGACCCGGCGGTGCCGGAGGACTGGGCCTTCATGCGGCACTTCTCCGCCTACCATGCCGCCGAGCCGGGACGCCCCTATCCGCCCATCCTGATCGCCACCACGCGGCGGGACGACCGGGTGCATCCGGGCCATGCGCGCAAGATGGCGGCGAAGCTGCAGAAGCTCGGCTACGATGCCCGCTTCTACGAGCCCGCCGCCGGCGGCCATGGCTATGGCAAGGACAATGCCGAGACGGCGCGCTTCATGGCCCTGGGTTCCGCCTTCCTGCGGCGTGCCATCGGCTGGGAATCAGAATAGGACGGTGAGGCCCGCGACACCGAGGAGCGGGCGCTCGCCCTCGGAAGGCCGCTCCATCGCGGTGCTGACCATGGCCCGCAGGGTCAGCTTGAGGCCGCCGGGGGTCTTGCCCAGTTCATAGCGGCCGCCCAGGCCGAATTGTGGCCGGGCATCGAAGACCTTCCCCATGTCCCGCCCGAAAGGTGCCTGGGCCGCGAAGTCGATTATGCGGGCATTCTGGTCGGGGCTGATCAGCCGCGTCACCAGATAGCCGCCACCATCCGTCGAGTAAGGCAGGGCACCGCCAACAACAGCCGTCAGGCTCAGATCGCCCTTGCGCCCGCCCGCCGCCATGGCATCGGAGGAAAACACCAGCAGCATCAAAGCTATAGCAAAGGCAACGAAACGGCGCGGCACGACGGAACTTCTCTCTATTTCGTGAGGTCTGCCGCTATCTAGCCATTCTGGTGCAATGCAGCAGACATATTTGCCCTGCTTTCGCCCTTTTTATGCCCCAATTTAACTTTGCTCACGCTTCATGCCGGTAACTGGTTGAAGGCAAAGAAAAACGGCCCGCGCCAGAGGCGTGGGCCGTCCAAGGCGGGGCACAGGGCCCCCGCTCCAGCTCTTTGGCTTAGAGCGGCTTCAGATTGGTGGCGGCGGCCTTGCCGCGCTCCTGCACCACCTCAAAGCTGATCTTCTGGTTTTCCTGCAGCCCCTGCAGACCGGCACGCTGCACGGCAGTGATATGGACGAACACGTCCTTGCCGCCATCCTGCGGGACAATGAAGCCGAAGCCCTTGGTGGCGTTGAACCATTTCACGGTGCCGATCGCCATGGCGACCCACTCCTTCTCACTGGCTGGCCCGGGCGAACATCGCCAGGGCGGTTATCCCATCCGGTTCACGGCTTGATGGGCGCCCGGGTCGTCCGGAGGCACGGCAAGGCGATCAGCAGCGGTGGCGTAACGAGTGGGCCAGATCGTCAAGCCCCTGTCAACGCAAACCCGTTATCGAACTGGAACAGAACTCATCTCAAAAAAGAAGGGGCGGTCCGAAGACCGCCCCTCTTTTCGAACTTTCGATCCTGGTGGAGGAACCGGAAACCGGTCCCCCCGACGGAGATCAGAAGTCCATGTCGCCCATGCCGCCCATGCCGCCCGGGCCACCGGCCGGAGCCGCCGGCTTGGCCGGCTTCTCGGCGATCATCGCCTCGGTGGTGATCAGCAGGGCCGCGATGGAGGCCGCATCCTGCAGGGCGGTACGCACAACCTTGGTCGGGTCGATGATGCCGGCCTCGACCAGGTTCTTGTAGCCGTCCAGCTGGGCGTCGTAGCCGTACTCGTAGGTGTCGTCGCGCAGGACTTCACCGGCGATCACGGCGCCGTCCTTGCCGGCGTTCTCGGCGATCTGCTTCAGCGGCACCTGGATGGCGCGGCGGACGATCTCGATGCCAACCTGCTCGTCGTTGTTCAGGCCCTTCAGGTCGGCCAGCTTCAGGGAAGCGCGCAGCAGGGCCACGCCACCACCCGGAACAATGCCTTCCTCAACCGCGGCGCGGGTCGCGTGCAGCGCGTCGTCGACGCGGTCCTTGCGCTCCTTCACCTCGACCTCGGTGGAACCACCGACGCGGATGACGGCCACGCCGCCGGCCAGCTTCGCCAGGCGCTCCTGCAGCTTCTCGCGGTCGTAGTCCGAGGTGGTCTCCTCGATCTGCGCCTTGATCTGCTCGACGCGGCCCTGGATGTCCTCCTTGGAGCCGGCGCCGTCGACGATCGTGGTGTTCTCCTTCTCGATGCGGACCATCTTGGCCTGGCCCAGCATCTGGAGGGTCACGGTCTCGAGCTTGATGCCGAGGTCCTCGGAGATCACCTGGCCACCGGTCAGGATCGCGATGTCTTCCAGCATCGCCTTGCGGCGGTCACCGAAGCCCGGGGCCTTCACGGCGGCGATCTTCAGGCCACCGCGCAGCTTGTTGACCACCAGGGTGGCCAGCGCCTCGCCTTCCACGTCCTCGGCCACGATGATCAGCGGGCGGCCCGACTGCACCACCGTCTCCAGCAGCGGCAGCATCGGCTGCAGCTGGGACAGCTTCTTCTCGTGGATCAGGATGTACGGGTTCTCGAGCTCGGCGATCATCTTCTCCGCATTCGTGATGAAATACGGGGAGACATAGCCGCGGTCGAACTGCATGCCCTCGACGACGTCGAGCTCGGTCTGGATGCCCTTGGCTTCCTCAACCGTGATCACGCCCTCGTTGCCGACCTTCTCCATCGCCTCGGCGATCATCTGGCCGATCTCGGCCTCGCCGTTGGCGGAAAGGGTGCCGACCTGGGCCACCTCGGCGGAGGTGGTGATCTTCTTGGTCTTGGCCTGCAGTTCCTCGACGATCTTGGCCACGGCCTTGTCGACGCCGCGCTTCAGGTCCATCGGGTTCATGCCGGCGGCCACGGCCTTGGCGCCCTCACGGACGATGGCCTGGGCCAGAACGGTGGCGGTGGTGGTGCCATCGCCAGCCAGGTCGTTCTGCTTCGAGGCCACTTCGCGCACCATCTGCGCGCCCATGTTCTCGAACTTGTCGGACAGCTCGATTTCCTTGGCGACCGTCACACCGTCCTTGGTGATGCGGGGCGCGCCGAAGGACTTGTCGATCACGACGTTGCGGCCCTTCGGGCCCAGCGTCACCTTCACGGCATCGGCCAGGATGTCCACGCCGCGCAGCATCCGCTCACGGGCGTTGGCGCCGAACTTCACGTCCTTAGCAGCCATTGTCTTCTACCTCTGTCTGTTCTGTTGGAATCGCGTCAGGCAAACGGGGCCGTTCAGGCCGCCAGGATGCCCAGGATGTCGGATTCCTTCATGATCAGGAGCTCTTCGCCCTTGATCTTGACCTCGGTGCCCGACCACTTGCCGAACAGGACGCGGTCGCCGGCCTTCACGTCGAGCGCGACCAGCTGGCCCTGCTCGTTACGGGCGCCGGAGCCGACGGCGACAACTTCGCCTTCCTGCGGCTTTTCCTTGGCGGTGTCGGGGATGATGATGCCACCGGCGGTCTTCTCATCGGCGGTCAGCCGGCGAACGACAACGCGGTCATGCAGCGGACGGAAGCTCATGGCCCTCTCCTGGCGCCCTCTTTCAGGCGCACCCAGTGACGGTTGGCTCTCCTGGACCAGCAAGCCCTGTCAGCACTCACCCCAGGAGAGTGCTAAGCGATCTAGGGAAGTCTGCGCGGCTCGTCAAGCGTTTGTCAGCACTCTGCCGTGATGAGTGCTAACACTTTGAAACCAAAAGTTTTTCTTGGCCGCTGCGCTGCAAGCCGTGGCAAGATGGCGGTTGTGGGTTGGAAGGGCCGACGGCCTTAACCAAGCGGAGACACAACGATCATGCTGCTGCGTGACATCGAGTCCTTCGTATGCATTCCAGACTGGCGGCTGACCACCGCCGAGATCCTCTACCACCTGCCCGACCATCCGGGCCTGTTGCAGACCTTCATCTGGCAGAAGCTGGACCACGCACCGAATTTCCCGGAGCTGCACCGCTTCCTCGCCTTCTGGCAACGTGACATTGAGGGGCCGCTGCATTCGGTGCGCGTCGCCTCCGCCGCGCTGACCAAGCCGGCGGAGTTCCGTTACGCCGGGGGCGAGTTCCGGCTGCACTAAGGCCGCGGCGGGGCGGGTTCAGCCCGCCCCCAGCGCCAGCAGCAGGAGCGTCAGGGTCACCACCGAGAGGATGGTGGACAGCAGCACCGTGGCGCCGGAACGCTCGGCGCCGGCCACATAGCGGCGCGACAGGAAGAAGGCGTTGGCGCCGGTGGGCAGCGCCGCCGTCACCAGGGCCACGGCCATCTGCAAGGGCGGCAGGCCGATGGCCCAGCCCACCAGCCCGACCAGCACCGGCATGAACAGCAGCTTCAGCCCGGCGCAGAGCAGCGCGGAAGGCCAGTCCCGCCGCGCATCGAAGGCCACCAGGGTCGCGCCCAGGCAGAAGAGCGCCACCGGGGAGGCCGAGGCCCCCACCAGCTCCAGGAAGTTGCGCCCGACCCGGGGCACCGGGATGCCGGCTTGGTAGACCACGAAGCCCGCCAGCACCGCCAGCACGATGGGGTTGCGCAGCACCGAGGCCAGGGTGGCGCGCAGGATCTTCAGCACTGGCGCCTGCCCGCCATGCGCGATCTCGCCGATCACGGTGCCGATGGGCAGCAGGATCAGCGAATGCAGTCCGATGATGGCCAGCAGCTGCGCCAGCCCCGGCTGGCCATAGACCGCCAGGATCAGCGGCACGCCGATCATGCCGCTGTTGCCGAAGGAGGCGTTGAGGCCGAAGGTCCCCGCTTCCCCCAGCTTCATCCGCAGCAGCGTGCGGGCCAGCAGCACCGCCAGCGCATAGGCTGCCAGGCAGCCGGTGAAGAAGGCGAAGGCCGTGGCGCCGCCGCCGGGATGCGGTGTGGTGGCGCCGTTGAAGATCAGGCAGGGCAGCGCGAGGTTGAAGACATAGCCATTCATCCCCTTCAGCCCCTGGTCCGTCACCCATTGCCGGTAGGCGGACAGGTAGCCGATGCCGATCATCGCGAAGATCGGCGCCACGATGGTCAGCAGGAAGATCATGCGGCGGGCACCGCGCCCCTCACTGCCCCAGCAGCCCGGACACGAATTCAGGCAACCAGGGCTGCCGCAGCCGCGCGGTGCGGCCAGCATGCAGAATGGCGCGGACCTCTTCCACCGTGCGGTGGAAGTCGTGGTTCACCAGCACATTGTCGAAATCGCCGTAGTGGCTGATTTCATCCCGGGCGGCAGCCATGCGGCGGGCGATCTCCTCGGCGGAATCCTGCCCACGGCCATGCAAGCGGCGTTCCAGCTCCGCCAGGTCCGGCGGCAGCAGGAAGACGCCGACCACATCGCCCGGCAATGCCTGCCGCAGCAGCAGGTGCCCCTGCCAGTCGATGTCGAAGAGCACGTCCCGCCCCGCCGCCAGCGCCCGTTCCACCGCCATGCGCGGCGTGCCGTAGAAGCGGCCGAAGACCTCCGCGTGCTCGATCAGCTCGCCGGCCGCGATCATGCGCTGGAACTCTTCCCGCTCGCGGAAGAAGTAGTGCACGCCTTCCACCTCGCCTGGACGCGGCTGGCGGGTGGTGGCGCTGACCGAAAGCCGCAGGTCCGGCTCCCGCTCCAGCAGCGCCCGGCTGACCGAGGACTTGCCGGCGCCGGAGGGGGCGGAAAGCACGAGGCAGAGGCCCCGGCGGGAAATCTGGTTCATTCGACGTTCGCCGCCTGCTCGCGCAGCCGCTCGATGGCGGCCTTCAGATCGAGGGAAATGCCGGTCAGCCCCAGGCTGGCGGATTTGGCGCCGAGCGTGTTGGCCTCGCGCCCGAATTCCTGCGCCAGGAATTCCAGCCGCCGCCCCGCTGGCTCACCACCATCCAGCAGGGCGCGGGCGGCGGCGACATGCGCGGCCAGCCGGTCCAGCTCCTCCCGCACATCGGATTTCTGCGCCAGCAGCGCCACCTCGATGGCCAGCCGCTCCTCCGGCACCCGCCGCTCGCCGTCCAGCAGTTCCGCCAGGGCGGCCGAAAGGCGGGCGCGATGCGCGGCAGGCTGCTCGGCCGCCAGGGCGGCGGCGCGCTCTACCAGGGCCGCGATCTCATCCAGCAGCGCGTGCAGGATGCCGGAAAGCTTCTCGCCCTCCTCCCGCCGGGCCTCGGCCAGATCCTCCAGCGCGCGCAGGAAGCCGGCGGAGAGGGCGGCATTGCGCGCCTCGGCCTCTTCCTCGCGCGGCTCCGGGGTCTCGCTGCGCAGCACGCCGGGCATGGCCAGGATCGACTCGGCGCGCGGCGCCGGGCAGCCGGGGATGCGCGCCGCCACCTCCAGAGCCAGGGCCAGGGCCTGTTCCAGCGCCACCGGGTCGGGCGTCAGGCGCGGTGCAGGGCGCTCCTCGCGCTTCACGCTGAGGCTGGCAGAGATATTGCCGCGCTTGAAGCGGGACTGCGCCGCGTCCCGCAACCGGGGCTCCAACTGATCGGGGCCAGGGGGCAGGCGCAAGCGCACATCCAGGCCGCGCCCGTTGACGCTGCGCAATTCCCACACGAAACCCGTGCCATCCGGCAAGGTGCCGGCCTGCCGGGCAAAACCGGTCATCGAGGAAAGAGCCATGGGCGGCCTTCTCCATCCCTCTGCGACAGGATGCAAGACGTGACGGATCTGCCTTGGGCGCATGTCGCCATCACCGGTGCCTCTTCCGGCCTTGGCCGTGCCCTGGCGCTGGCCAATGCGGCGCCGGGCCGGGTGCTGCATCTGGCGGCGCGCGACACCACCCGGCTGGAGGATACCGCCGCAGCCTGCCACGCCCTGGGCGCCGAGGTCATGGCGACGCCGCTGGATGTGCGTGATGCCGCCGCCTGCGCCGCCTGGGTGAATGGCATGGGACGGATCGACCTGCTGCTAGCCAATGCCGGGATCTCCGGCGGCACCGGCGGCGGCACGGAGCCTGGGGAGCAGGTGCGCGCCGTCTTCGAGACGAATCTCAACGGCGTGCTGAACACCGCCCTGCCCGCCATGGCCCGCATGGCCACACAGGCGCCAGGGGCGGATGGGCTGCGCGGGCGGATCGGCATCGTCGCCTCCGTCGTGGGCTTCGTGGCGGCGCCCAGCGCGCCGGCCTATTCCGCCAGCAAGGCGGCCGTGCAACGCTGGGCGGAGGCCACGGATGCCACCCAGCGGCGGCGCGGCATCCGGCTGCACAGCATCTGCCCCGGCTTCATCCGCACGCCGATGACAGCGCCCAACCGCTTCCCCATGCCCTTCATGATCTCGCCGGAGGAAGCGGCGCGACGCACCCTGGAAGGCATCGCCTCCGGCCGGCAGCGGGTCGCCTATCCGCGCCGCACCTATGCGCTGTTCCGGCTGCTGGGGATGCTGCCGCCCGGGCTGATGGCCTGGGCCTCCCGCGCCGTGCCGGCCAAGGATGTCAGCGCCGCGTAGTCATCCAGACGCCGGCCAGCACCACCAGGCCGCCGAGCAGCACCTGCGGCGCCGGCCATTCCTCCAGCCAGGCCGCGCCCACCAGCGCGGCGAAGAGCGGCTGCAGGTAGCTGACCATCGAGGCCTTGGCCGCCGGCGCCCGCCCCAGCAGCGCGATGAAGAGCGACAGCGGCACCGCCGAGCAGGCCACCCCCAGCAGCAGCAACACCAGCCAGATCTCAGCCGGCTGGTCCAGCACCGCCACGCCATGCAGCGCCAGGGCCATCGGCGCCGCCACCAGCATGGCCACCACCTGCTGGCCCAGCACCAGATGCTCCGGCACCTCCGGCCGCACCCGGCGGACATAAACGGTGCCCAGGGCATAGGAAGCGGCGGTGCCCAGCATCATCAGCGCGGCACCCAGGTCCGCGCCCTCCGTCAGGGCGGCTGGCCCCAGGATCAGCCCGATGCCCAGCAGGCCCAGCAGCAGCCCCGCGAAGGTGGCGGGACCCGGCTTCTCCTCCCGCAGCAGCAGCAGGCTCATCATCCCCACCAGCAGCGGGGAAGCGGATTGGATCAGCGCCGCCGGGGCGCTCTCGATGCCGCGCATGGCGGTGGCGGTCAGGATGTTCGGCACCCAGCCATTCAGCGTGCCGACGGCCAGGATATGCCACCAGGTGGCGCCGCGCGGCCGGGAAAGCTTGCCTGTCACGGCCAGGAAGGCCAGCACCGCGAGGGCCGAAAGCAGCGCCCGCACCGAGGCCACCGCCAGCGGCGGCATGGCCGGCGCGACGAAGCGCAGCAGCGGAAAGGCCGAGCCCCAGAGCCCCGCGATCACCAGAAGCCGCAGCCAGAGCCCGGAGGCCGAAAGCGGCGCCGCGGCCGCACTCACCGTGGGGCGGCTCGCTGCCGCTCGATCTGCCGCCAGCGGGCGACGTTGCGATTATGCTCTTCCAGCGTGCGGGCAAAGGCATGGCCGCCGCTGCCATCGGCGACAAAGTAGAGGTCGTCGCTCTCCGCCGGGTGCAGCACCGCTTCCAGGGATTTCTCGCCCGGGCTGGCAATGGGCCCCGGCGGCAGGCCGCGTACACGATAGGTATTGAAGGGATGGTCGCGGTCCAGGTCCGCGCGCGTCAGCGGCCGCTCCAGTAGCGCGCCATCCGCGGCGGCATAGGCCACGGTAGGATCGGATTGCAGCGGCATGCCGCGCTTCAGCCGGTTCAGGAAGACGGCGGCGACGCGTGGCCGCTCCTCCGGCATGCCGGTCTCGCGCTCCACGATGGAAGCCAGCACCAGCGCCTCGCGCGGGGTTTCCAGCGGCAGGCCGGGGCTGCGGTCCTTCCAGAGCCGTTCCAGCGCCGCGCTCATGGCGGTGGTGGCGCGGCGCACCAGGGCGGCGCGGGTATCGCCATACTGGTAGGAATAGGTCTCGGGCAGCAGCGCGCCTTCATCCAGCGCGGGAGTATCGCCGGTCAGGCCCGGCGCGGCATCGATCAGGGCGGCGATCTGCTTGGCCGTCAGCCCTTCCGGCAGGGTTAGGCGGCGCTGCACCGGCCGGGCCTCGCGCAGCACCTCCAGCACCTGCTCCAGCGAACCATGGGCGGGGAAGAGGTATTCACCGGCCCGCAGCGGCCCTTCGGAACGCGTCAGCCGGGCGGCCAGCGTGAAGGCGCGGGCATCGCGGATGGCGCCCCGCTCCACCAGCACCTCGGCAATGGCCTGGGAACTGCCGCGCGGCACCACGATGGCGGTCGCCTCGGCCAGGGGGCCGGGGGAAACATACTGCTCCCGCGCCCACCAGGCGCCACCGCCCGCCAGCAGGACCAGCACGAGAAGGACGATCAACGCCTTGCGCATGGGCCCTCGCTCAAGAAAGGGAAGACTTGCCGGGGATCACGGCTCCCCGGCCGGCCGGATCAATGGATCAGGACGCCTTGCGGAACAGGATGGAGGCGTTGGTGCCGCCAAAGCCGAAGCTGTTGGACAGCGCCACGTCGATCTTGCGCTCCTGCGGCTGCAACGCCACGCGGTCGATCACGCTCTCCCGCGAGGCCTTCTCCAGGTTCAGCGTCGGCGGAGCCACGCCGTCCCGGATCGCCAGGATCGAGAAGATGCCTTCCACCGCGCCCGCCGCGCCGAGCAGATGCCCGATGGCCGACTTGGTGGAGGACATGGCCAGACCCTTGGCGGCATCGCCGAACATCCGCTCGACCGCCTCCAACTCCAGGTCGTCGCCCAGCGGCGTGGAGGTGCCGTGCGCATTGACATACTGGACCTGGTCCGGCGTGACGCCGGCATTCTTGAAGGCCGCCTTCATGGCACGATAGGCGCCGTCATGGCCCTCGGCGGGCGCGGTGATGTGATAGGCGTCACCGGACATGCCGTAGCCGATCACCTCGCCATAGATCTTGGCGCCGCGCTTCTTGGCGTGCTCGTATTCCTCGAGCACCATCACGCCGGCACCCTCGCCCATCACGAAGCCGTCGCGGCCCTCGTCCCAGGGACGGGAAGCCTGTTCCGGCGTGTCGTTGAAGGCGGTGGAGAGCGCGCGGGCCGAGCAGAAGCCGGCGATGCCGATCTCGCAGACCGCCGCTTCCGTGCCGCCCGCCACCATCACATCGGCATCGCCGAGCGCGATCAGGCGCGCGGCATCGCCCAGCGCGTGCACGCCGCTGGCGCAGGCCGTGACCACCGCGTGGTTCGGGCCCTTGAAGCCATACTTGATGGAGACATGGCCGGAGGCGAGGTTGATCAGCGCCGCCGGGATGAAGAAGGGCGACAAACGCCGCGCGCGGCCGGAGCTGACCAGCTGCGAGGCATTGTAGATCTCGGGCAGGCCGCCGATGCCGGAGCCGATCATCACGCCCGTGGCGCAACGGTCTTCCTCCGACTCCGGAACCCAGCCGGAATCCTCAACCGCTTCCGTGGCCGCCACGAGGGCGAGCTGGATGAAGCGGTCCATCTTCTTCTGGTCCTTGACCGGGATGAACTCGTTGAAGTCGAGCTTACCCTCGGCGCGGGAACCGGAAGGCACCTCGCCGGCGATCTTCGCCGGCAGGTCCTTCGGGTCGAAGAGGCTAATCGGGCCGATGCCGCTTTCGCTGGCAAGCATCCGCTGCCACACATGCGCGACGCCGACCCCGAGAGGGCAGGCAATGCCCATCCCGGTGACGACGACGCGGCGCGGCGTCGTCAGAGAACCGAACACGCGTGCAACCTCCCGATTCTTAGTCCTCTAGAAGCGCAAGTCCGAAGGGGGCCTCAGGCCGCCTTCTGCGCCTCGATATAGTCGATCGCGTCCTTGACGGTCGTGATCTTCTCGGCGGCGTCGTCCGGGATCTCGACCCCGAAGGCCTCCTCGAACGCCATCACCAGCTCGACGGTGTCGAGGCTGTCGGCACCCAGGTCGTCAATGAACGACGCTTCGGACGTCACCTTGGCCTCTTCGACGCCGAGATGCTCGACAACGATCTTCTTCACCTTGTCGGCGGTATCGCTCATGACGCGATGTCTCCTGCTGGAACGCTGCCTGCGGCGGCGGGAGGGAACAGCCCCTCCCATGGCCCGCGCGGGCTTAACACGGAAGCTTCACGGGGAACAATTCCCCCCGCGAAGTGGTTCAGATCATCGCCATCCCGCCGTTGACATGCAGGGTGGCGCCGGTGACCCAGCCGGCTTCTTCGGAAGACAGATAGGCAACGGCCGCCGCAATATCAGTGGCCTCCCCCATCCGTCCCATCGGAATCCGTTCCATCAGCCGCGCCTTCTGCTGCTCGTTGAGCGCATCGGTCATCGGTGTGGCGATAAAGCCCGGGGCCACCACGTTCACCGTGATGCCGCGGGAAGCGACTTCCTGCGCCAGCGCCTTGCTCATGCCGATCAGGCCGGCCTTGGCGGCGGCGTAGTTCGCCTGCCCCGGATTGCCGGTGACACCGACGATCGAGGCAATGGAGATGATGCGGCCCGCCCGGCGCTTCATCATCCCGCGGATGGCGGCGCGCGCCAGGCGGAAGGGGGCGGCCAGGTCGACCTCCAGCACATCCGACCAGTCCTTGTCGGACATGCGCATCGCCAGCCCGTCGCGGGTGAAGCCGGCGTTGTTGACCAGGATGTCCAGCTTGCCGAAGGCGCCTTCCACCTGCTCCACCAGCGCCGCCGGGGCGGCGGGGTCGGTCAGGTTGGCCGGCGCCACCAGGGCGCCCTCGCCCAACTCGGCGGCCAGGGTCTCCAGCACCTCGCGGCGGGTGCCGGACAGCGCGACCTTGGCGCCCTGCTTGTGCAGCGCGCGCGCGATCTCGGCGCCGATGCCGCCGGTCGCGCCGGTGACCAGCGCCACCTTGCCTTCGAGGCTGAACATATCCCGGTGGTATCCCTTACAGGCTCTTGAGGAAGGCCTCGATATCGGCGGGCGAGCCCACCGACATGGCCTGCGCATCCGGCGCCAGCCGCTTGGCCAGCCCGGTCAGCACCTTGCCGGAGCCGATCTCGACGAAGCGGTCCACGCCCAGCTCCAGCATGGTGCCGACGCATTCGCGCCAGCGCACCGTGCCGGTCACCTGCCGCACCAGCAGCTCGCGGATCTCGGCCGGGTCGGTCGCCTTGGCGGCGGAGACATTGGCCACCAGCGGCACCACCGGCGGGCGCAGCTCGGCCTGCGCCAGCGCCTCGGCCATGGCATCGGCGGCGGGCGCCATCAGCGAGGAATGGAAGGGCGCCGAGACCGGCAGCAGCATGGCGCGCTTGATGCCCTCGGCCTTGGCCAGCTCCACCGCGCGCTCCACGGCGCCGCGGTGGCCGGAGATCACCACCTGGCCGCCACCATTGTCATTGGCGGCCTCGACGATCTCGTGCCGCCCCTCGGGCCCCTCGGCGGCGCGGGCGCAGATGGCGGCGGCCTGGGCCATCTCCGCACCCAGCAGGGCCGCCATGGCGCCCATGCCCGCCGGCACCGCCTTCTGCATCGCATCGCCACGCAGACGCAGCAGGCGGGCGGCGGTGGGAACGTCGAAGGTCAGGGCGGCGGCCAGCGCGCTGTATTCGCCGAGCGAATGGCCGGCCACCAGCGCCACGCGGGACTTGAGGTCGAAGCCGCCTTCCTGCTCCAGCACCCGCAGCACGGCCAGCGAGACGGCCATCAGCGCCGGCTGGGCATTGGCGGTCAGCGTCAGCTCCTCCGCCGGCCCCTCGAACATGAGGCGGGAGAGGTTCTGCTTCAGGGTCTCGTCGACGGCCTCAAAGACCTCGCGCGCGGCGGGGAAGCTGGCGGCGAGGTCGCGGCCCATGCCGACGGCCTGGCTGCCCTGGCCTGGAAATACAAAGGCAAGCGGCATGGGGCGAAATGTTTCCCACGTGTGAATGGCGGCGGCGGGGTAGAGGCGGGGCGCGCGGGTGTCAAGAAATCCTTGGCAATATTATGGCCCCGCAGCGCCGTCATTCATCCCCCGCATCCCGATTCCGGGCACCTGTGGCCTTTAAGCCCGGCCCTTCCCCCGAATCCTTTGACTTGGGCACCGCCGCCGTGCTTAACGCCGCCCACCCTGCCGGGCGCGTGGCATCGCGCCCGGCTATGCCCGTTTGCGCTTTGCGGCATGGTGCCGCGAAGCCCCGGGGCTGAGACAGCCACAGGGAGACACCATGCCGCTTTACGAAACCGTGCTCATCGCGCGGAACGACCTGACGCAGCAGCAGGTCGACACCATCACCGACCAGATCTCCTCCGTCATCACCGAAGCCGGTGGTGAGGTGAAGAAGCGCGAGTACTGGGGCCTGCGCGGCCTGGCGTACCGCATCAAGAAGAACCGCAAGGGTCACTACGTGCTCCTCGGCCTCGACTGCCCGGCCTCCGCCGAGCAGGAGATGGCGCGCCAGCTCGGCCTCAACGAGGACGTGCTGCGCCACATGACCATCCGCGTCGAGGCGATCGACCCCGAGGCTCCCTCCGCCATCCTCGCCAAGCGTGGCGACGACCGCGAGCGTGACCGCAGCTTCCGTGGCCCCCGCCCGGCTGGCCGCTTCGGTTCCGGCCGTGGCCGCGAGCGTGGCGACGACCGCGAGGAATTCCGTGCGCGTCCGCGCGACGAGATGGACGGCGGCAACGCCGGCGGCGAGGAGTAAGAGAGCATGTCCGAGACCACCGACCTGAACCCCGCTGCCCGCCGCCCCGCCGTTGGCGCGCGCCGCCCGTTCTACCGCCGCCGCAAGTCCTGCCCCTTCTCCGGCCCCAACGCGCCGAAGATCGACTACAAGGACGTGCGCCTGCTCTCTCGCTTCCTGAGCGAGCGCGGCAAGATCGTGCCGAGCCGCATCACGGCCGTGTCGGGCAAGAAGCAGCGTGAGCTGGCGAACGCCATCAAGCGCGCCCGCTTCCTGGCCCTGCTGCCCTACGTCATCAACGACTGAGCCGGGCTGAGACGAGAAACGGACATCCTGGCTTGAGCACCAACCAGCCATCGACCGGCCTGGCCAACGACCCGCGATTCCTCGCGGGGGCGGCGGGCGGGCTTGTCTCGGCGCTGGCGGCGCTCTGGGCCTTCCACGGGCTGCCGCTGGGCGCGATCCTGTTCTGGCTCGCCCCGCTGCCGCTCTGCCTCGCGGGGCTGGGCTTCGGCCTGCCGTCCTTCCTCATCGCCGTGGCGGTGGCGGGGGTGGCCCTGCTGGTGGACAGCATCAGCATGCTGCCGGCGCTGATCTATCTCGGCGCCTTCGGCATGCCGGCGACCCTGCTGCTGGTCACGGCCCTCCGCGGGCTGGCGCATGGCGGGGGGCATCTCGCCCTCGGCTTGCCGCTGGCGCTGCTGGGCCTCTGGCCGGCGGCGGTGCTGCTGCTCGCGGCCTTGTCCCTGGCCAGCCCCGAGGGTGGCCTGGAGCATGCGCTGCGGGAGGCGGTGTCGGCGGGCCTGGTCCATATGGGCGTGGAAGAGCCGGAAGGGCTGGTGACGCAGGTCATCCGCCTGCAGGCGGCGGCCATGGCGCTGTGGCTGGCTGTTGTGCTGACCGGCAATGCCGGGCTGGCGCAGTGGCTGCTGCGACGCCAGGGCCTGGCGCTGGCGCCGGAGACGCGCTGGAGCACGGCGCGGCTGCCCCGCTGGTACCCTGCCCTGCCGGCGCTCGCCGCGGCGGCCTGGCTGCTGGCGGACCCGGCGCATGCGCTGGTGCCGCTGTCGGTCTGCCTGGTGCTGCTGGTGCCGATGGTCCTGCAAGGGCTGGCGGTGCTCCACACCCGGCTGCGGCCGGCCAAGGCGCGCGCGCCCCTGCTGGTGCTGATCTATGTCCTGCTTCTCGTCTTCAGCCTGCCCGGCGCCATCATGCTGGTGGCACTGGGCCTCGTTGACCAATTCGGGCGCCGTAACCCGCCGCCCGCCAACACCTGAGATCGGGGTTCAAAACCGATGATCGAAGTCATCCTGATGCAGCGGGTCGAGAAGCTCGGCCAGATGGGCGAGCTCGTCTCCGTCCGTCCGGGCTATGCCCGCAACTACCTCTTGCCGCAGGGCAAGGCCATCCGCGCCAGCAAGGCGAACCTCGAGCGCTTCGAGCAGGAGCGCGCCCAGCTTGAGGCGCAGAACCTGAAGCGCCGCGAGGAAGCCGAGCGCGTGGCCGAGCGGATGGACGGCCTGTCCGTCATCATCATCCGCCAGGCCGGCGAGTCCGGTGGCCTCTACGGCTCCGTCAGCGCCCGCGACATCGCGGACGCCGCCAAGGAAGCCGGCCTGACCATCAACCGCAGCCAGGTCCTCCTGGAGCAGCCGATCAAGACGACAGGCCTGACCACCGTCCGCGTCGAGCTGCACCCGGAAGTCCACCTGCCGCTGACGGTCAACGTCGCCCGCTCCCCGGAAGAAGCCGAGAAGCAGGCGCGTGGCGAGGACCTGCGCGCCGAGCAGCAGGCCGAGGACGAGAGCCTGGAGGCCGAGCTGGCCGCCGAGCTGTCCGAGCTGGGCGCTGCCACCGAGGAATAAGCCCTTCTTCCAGGGCTGAAGGAGAAAGGGCGCTTTCCGCGAGGGGAGCGCCCTTTTTCGCGCCTTGTTCCAATCGGCGGCGCCGGTTGTAACGAATGGAATACCGCGATGAAGTCTTCGTAACACCCGCCCAGGCTTGGCTGGACAAGCTCGGCCCCCAATTGCCACGATCACCTTTCGTGGTGAAAGAGGAAGGCTCGGGCATGCTGTTCGACCGTATTCTGTCCCGCTTGATCCAATGTGGGACCCTGACCGTCCGCTACCCGGATGGCCGCATTGTGGAATATCGCGGCACCGACGGCCCCAGCGCAGGCCTGGAAATCCGCAGCAAGCCTGCGCTCTGGCGGTTGTCCACCAATCCCACCCTCGCCTTTGGCGAGGAGTACATGGAGGGCAACATCGCCCCCATGGACTGCTCGCTCTACGACCTGACCGAGCTGATGTCGATCAACCTGATGCGGGGCAGCTTCAGTCACCCGGCCGAGGGCATCATGGAAAAGGTGCGCTGGGCCCGCCGGCGCTTCGACCAGCTCAACCCCGCCAGCCGCGCCCGTCGCAACGTGGCGCATCACTACGACCTCAATGGCCGCCTCTATGCCCTCTTCCTGGACCGGGACCGGCAATATTCCTGCGCCTATTTCCCCACCGGGAACGAGACGCTGGAGGAAGCGCAGCTGCTGAAGAAGCGGCATATCGCCTCCAAGCTGAAGTTCGACCGGCCGGGCCTGGAGGTGCTGGATATCGGCTGCGGCTGGGGCGGCATGGCGCTGCATCTGGCACGGGAGCACGGCGCCCGCGTCACCGGCATCACGCTGTCCACCGAGCAGTTGGAAGTGGCCCGCGGCCGCGCGGCCGAGGCCGGGCTCTCGGACCGGGTGAAGTTCGAGCTGATGGACTACCGGGACTGGAAGCGGCCGGTGGACCGCATCGTCTCGGTCGGCATGTTCGAGCATGTGGGCATCGACCACTACAAGACCTTCTTCCGTACCGTGAAGAGCGCGCTGAAGGAGGACGGCGTGGCGGTGATCCATGCCATCGGCCGCTCGGACGGCCCCGGCAGCACCAATGCCTGGATCTCCAAGTACATCTTCCCCGGCGGCTATTCCCCGGCCCTGTCCGAGGTGCTGCCGGCGGTGGAGAAATCCGGCCTCTGGGCCACGGATATCGAGGTGCTGCGGCTGCACTATGCCCATACCATCGCCCACTGGCGCCGCCGCTTCGCCGCCAACCGGGACGCGATCCAGAGCCTCTATGACGAGCGCTTCTGCCGCATGTTCGAATTCTACCTGGTCGGCTCGGAACTGGCCTTCCGCTACATGGGCCACATGAACTGGCAGCTGCAGCTGACCCGCAAGGTGGACACCCTCCCCCTCTCCCGCGACTATATGGTGGAGGCCGAGCGGCGTGTGGCGGAGCAGCCACGCGAGGATGCCTGAGGCAAAGCATCCCCGTTATCCACAGCCTCCCTCTCGCCTGAGGGGGGCCGGACAGGGTAGTCTGGGGGCATGAACAGCGTCCCCCAGACCGATGGCCTGCTCCGCGTCTCTCAGCGCCAGCCGCCAGCGAACCTGCAGGCGGAACAGGCGCTGCTTGGCGCGCTCCTGGCCAACAACAAAGCCTATGAGCGTGTTTCCGAATTCCTGGCGGCGGAGCATTTCGCCGACCCGGTCCATGGCCGCATCTATGCCGCCATCCAGCGGCGCATCGAGGCCGGCCAGCTCGCGGATGCGGTGACCCTGCGCGGCGAATTCGCCCATTCCGGCCTGCTGGATGAGCTGGGCGGGCCGGAATACCTGGCCCGGCTGATCTCGGCCATGGTCGGCATCATCAATGCCGGCGACTATGGCCGCATCATCCATGACGCCTGGCTGCGCCGCCAGCTGGTGGACCTGGGCGAGACGGTGGTGAACCGCGCCTTCGGCACCGATGAAGGGCTGGAAGGCCGCGAGCAGCTGGAAGCCGCCGAGCAAGCGCTCTTCGACCTGGCCAAGGATGGCGGCAACGAGGGCGGTTTCGTGCCCTTCGGCCGCGCCCTGACCGAAGCCGTCACCATGGCCGAGAAGGCTTTTACGAGTGGCGGCGGCGTGTCCGGCCTCTCCTCCGGCCTGCGGGACCTGGATGCCAAGACCGGCGGGTTGCATCCCTCCGACTTGCTGATCCTCGCCGGCCGCCCCGGCATGGGCAAGACCGCGCTGGCCACCAAGATCGCCTTCGGCGCCGCCCAGTCCATCCTGCGCGCGGCCGAGGACGAGCATGGCCCCGGCGCCGTGCCCAAGGGCGGCTGCGCCATCTTCTCGCTGGAAATGAGCGCGGACCAGCTCGCCACCCGTCTCCTCTCCGAAGCCTCCCGCATCTCCGGCGACCGCATCCGCCGTGGCGAGATCATGCAGCGGGACTTCGACAAATTCGTGGAAGTCTCGCGCGAGCTGGCGCGCCTGCCGCTCTATATCGACGACACGCCGGCCATCACCATCTCGGCGCTCCGCACCCGCTGCCGCCGCCTGAAGCGGACACGCGGCCTCGACTTCATCGTGGTGGACTACCTGCAGCTGATGCGCCCCGCCGCCGGCTCCCGCCCCGAGAACCGGGTGCAGGAGATCAGCCAGATCACCCAGGGCCTGAAGGCCATCGCCAAGGAACTGGCGGTGCCGGTGATGGCGCTGTCCCAGCTCTCCCGCCAGGTCGAATCCCGCGAGGACAAGCGGCCGCAGCTCTCGGACCTGCGCGAATCCGGCTCGATCGAGCAGGACGCCGACATGGTGATGTTCGTCTATCGCGACGACTATTACCTGAAGATGCAGGAGCCGAAGCAGGCAGCCTTCGACAAAGGCGAGAAGTTCGAGGAAGCCCATACGGCCTGGATCGAGCGGATGGAGAAGGCCCATAACCGTGCCGACCTGATCGTGGCCAAGCAGCGCCACGGCCCCACCGGCACCATTCCGCTCTTCTTCGAGGCCGAGTTCACGCGCTTCGGCGATCTCGACATCACCCATGGCCATGACGGTTACTGAGGCTGCCGAGGCGACTCTCGAAGTCGACCTCGCGGCCATCACCGCCAATTGGCGCGACCTCGGCGCCCGCCATGGCGCGCCCGTGGCCGGCGTGGTGAAGGCCGATGCCTATGGGCTCGGCGCCGCTCCGGTGGCGCGGGCGCTGGCCGGGGCCGGCTGCCGCCACTTCTTCGTGGCCCAACTGGCCGAGGGCATGGCGCTGCGGCAGGCGCTGGGCGCCGGGCCGATGATCGCCGTGCTCGGCGGCTTCCCGCCCGGCGCGGATGCCGGCGCCGGGCTGACGCCGGTGCTGAACGGCCCCACCGATATCGCTGCCTGGCAGGCCGCCGGGGCGCCCGGGGCCGGCACCATCCTGCATCTCGATACCGGCATGGAGCGCCTGGGCCTTTCCCCGGCCGAGCGGGCCGCCCTTCCCCCCGGGGCGCTGGACGGGCTCGGCCTGCGCTATGTGATGACGCACCTGGCCTGCGCCGATGAGCCGGAGCACGAGCTGAACCGGCTGCAGCCCGCCCGCTTCGCCGAGGCCGCCGCGGCCTTCCCCGGCATCCCCCGCTCCCTCGCCAATTCCGCCGGCATCTTCCATGGCGCCGCCATGGCCTCGGACCTCGGCCGGCCGGGCTGCGGGCTCTATGGCATCAACCCGACTCCGGGGCTGCCGAACCCGATGCGGCAGGTGCTGCGCCTGACCGTGCCGGTGCTGCAGGTGCGGCAGGTGGCGGCCGGCACCCCGGTGGGCTACGGCGCCACCTGGGTGGCGAAACGTGACAGTCGGATTGCCACCATTGCCGCGGGCTATGCCGATGGCTACCTTCGCGCCCTGTCCAGCCGGGGCATCGGCATTGTCGCCGGGCGCCCTGTGCCGCTGGTAGGCCGGGTTTCCATGGATCTCATCACCCTCGACGTCACCGACCTGCCCGACCTTCGCCCCGGTGACCGGGTGGAGTTAATCGGCCCGGCGCAGACGCCGGACGATGTGGCGGCGCTGGCCGGCACCATCGGTTACGAGGTCATGACATCGCTCGGCGCCCGCTACCGGCGCCAATACCGGCCGGCATGATACGGCGGTCCTGAATTGAACGTCATCCTGAACTTCCTGGCGAGCCTCGGGCGCGCCGTGCTCGGCCTCTGCCGGCGCGCGGGCGCCATCGCGCTCTTCGCGGCCGAGGGTCTCTCGCACCTGCTGCGGCCGCCCTTCTACCCGCGCATGTTCCTCCGCGCCTTTGTGGAGATCGCTTATTTCTCCCTGCCGGTGGTGTCGCTGACGGCGGTCTTCACCGGCATGGTGCTGGCGCTGCAATCCTATTCCGGCTTCTCCCGCTTCGGGGCGGAAAGCGCCATCGCCAATGTGGTGGTGCTCTCCATCACGCGTGAGCTTGGCCCGGTGCTGGCGGGCCTGATGGTGGCGGGCCGCATCGGCGCCGCCTTCGCGGCCGAGATCGGCACCATGCGCGTCACCGATCAGGTGGATGCGCTGACCACCCTCTCCACCAACCCCATGAAGTACCTGGTGGCGCCTCGCCTGCTGGCCGGCACCCTCGCCATGCCGCTGCTGGTGGTGGTGGCGGATGTGCTGGGCGTGATGGGCGGCTGGATCATCGGCACCGCCAAGCTGGGCTTCGGCTCCGCCACCTATCTGAACGCCACGCTGAACTTCATGCAGCCGATGGATGTGATCTCCGGCCTGGTGAAGGCGGCGGTCTTCGGCTTCATCGTGGCGCTGATGGGCAGCTACCATGGCTATAACAGCCGTGGCGGCGCGCAGGGCGTGGGCGCGGCCACCACGGCGGCCGTGGTCTCCTCCTCCATCCTCATCCTGGCGCTCGACTACATCATCACCGAGATGTTCTTCGCCCAATGAGCGGCTCCTCCACCCCCAAGATCCGCCTGCGCGGCCTCAGCAAGTCCTTCGGGCCTAAGCAGGTGCTGGATGGCGTGGACCTCGACGTGCAGGCCGGCCATGGCATGGTCATCCTGGGCGGCTCGGGCTCCGGCAAGTCGGTCACCATCAAGTCCATCCTGGGGCTGATCCAGCCCGATGCCGGCATCATCGAGATCGACGGCCAGAATGTCCTGACCATGCCGCGGCGGGAGCGCGAGGCGCTGAACGACCGCATCGGCATGCTGTTCCAGAATGCCGCGCTCTTCGACAGCCTGCCGGTCTGGGAGAATGTCTGCTTCAAGCCTCTGGCCCAGAAGCGCATCACCCGCACCCAGGCGCGGGACAAGGCGGCCGAGGTGCTGGCGCAGGTCGGCCTCGCCGGCAGCGTCGGCGACCTCTACCCGGGCGAGCTTTCGGGCGGCATGCAGAAGCGCGTGGGCCTGGCCCGCGCCATTGCCGGCGACCCGGATATCATCTTCTTCGACGAGCCGACCACCGGCCTCGACCCCATCATGGGCGCGGTGATCGACGGGCTGATCGTGGATTGCGTGAAGCGCCTGGGCGCCACGGCGGTCTCCATCACGCATGACATGGCCAGCGCCCGGCGCATCGGCGACACGGCGGCCATGATCCACAAGGGCCGAATCGTCTGGACCGGCCCCGCCGCCACGCTGGGCGAGACCGGCAATGCCATGGTGGACCAGTTCGCGCGCGGGGAGCGCGAAGGGCCCATCACCATGGAATTGCGGAAATAGCCCGGTGGAGCAGCGCCTCAGCCTGATCACGCTGGGCGTGCCTGATCTGGCGGCGGCCACCGCCTTCTACGAGGCTCTGGGCTGGCGGCGCGGGATGCGCGCGGCCGAGGGCGTCTCCTTCTTCCAGGCCAGCGGCATGATCCTCTCGCTCTATGGCTGGGAGGATCTGGCGCGGGATTCCGGCCTGGCGCCGGAAGGCCAGGGCTTTCGTGGCTTCAGCCTCGCCTACAATGCCCGGACGCGGCAGGAGGTCGACGCCGTGCTGGCGGAAGCCGCCGCCGCCGGTGCCCGCATCACCAAGCCAGCGCGGGAAACCGACTGGGGCGGCTATGCCGGCGCCTTCGCGGACCCCGCTGGCCACCTGTGGGAAGTAGCCTGGAACCCGGGCTTCCCCATCGGCCCCAATGGCGCGGTGACGCTGCCGGACTAGGCCACCGGCGGCAGCCGGCGCAGCAGCAGCAGCGCCGCCAGGGTCGAGACCGCCCCCACCAGGAAGGGCGCGGCCGAGCCGCCCAGCGTCGCCGCCAGCCCCAGCAGCGGCCCGCCCAGGCCTAGCGCAAGATCGAAGAAGGCGATGAAATTGCCGACCGCCTGCCCACGCTGGGCGGCGGGCACGCAGCGCGTGGCCTCCACCCCCATGGCGGGAAAGACCAGCGAGAAGCCGAGGCCGGTGACCACCGCGCCCAGCAACGCCGGGAGCGGACCCGGCGCCCACCACAGCAGCAATTGCCCGAGGAATTGCAGCGCCAGCGAGGCGATGCCGACCCGCATGCCCCCCTGCCGGTCCGGCAGATGCGCCAGGAAGAGCCGCACCAGGATATAGGCGGCCACGAAGCCGATCATGCCGAGCCCCGCCCCCGCCCAGCCCCGCGCCTGGTAGTGCAGCGCCAGGAAGGTGGTCATGGCGACAAAGGACAGGCCGGAGAGCGCCAGCACCGTCCCTGGCATCCAGACCAGCCCCACCACGCGGTGGAAGGGCAGCCGCAGCCCGCCCGAGCCGGGGAAGCCGCGTAGCCCAAGGGCGATGCCGGTGGCCAGCAGCGGCGCCAGAATGGAGAGCAGCAGCACGGTGTCGAAGCCGCCGTCTTGCAGCAGCCACAGGCCCAGCGGCGCGCCGGTGCCCAGCGCCGCATACATGGCGATGCCCTGCCAGGCCATGACCTTGCCGGTGCGCGCCGGGCCCATGCGGCCAATGCCCCAGGTCATGCTGCCGGTCAGGAAGAAGCTTTCCGCTGCCCCCAGCATGGCGCGCGCCAGCAGCAGCAGCGGCACCACCAGCAGGCTGTCGGCGGGCAGCAGGATCGTGGCCGGCAGCATCACCAGCCCCGAGAGCGCCGCCAGCGGCAAGCCGATCAGCGCCGAGCGGCGCGGCCCGTAGCGGTCGCAGACCGTGCCGGCGGCATGCCGCGTCACCACCGTCATCAGCGATTGCGCGCCGATCACGGCGCCCACCAGTGCCGGGCTGAAGCCCATGGCGTCATGCAGGTGGATGGCCAGCGCCGCCAGCGGCGTGCCCACGGCCAGGAAGCCCAGGAAGACAATGACGACCAGCGGGCCCATGGCGGCCTTGGTGCTCATCGGAACGGAAGAAGAGGACATGCGGGAACAACGCCATTCGGCCGGCGCGCGGAAGCCGGCGCCGGGTAGGGGATGCGTTGATTGACGTGAACGCTTACGCGCCAGGGCGTCCGGCCCAGGCGTATGCCTCGCGTTTCGCTGCGCCCCGCGCCGATGTCAAGCCGGCCTACCGCCTGTGCGCGGTTTGTTCTATATCCACAGGCATGGCCAAATCCGTCACCCGCTTCGTCTGCCAGAATTGCGGCGCCGTTTACCCCAAGTGGCAGGGGCGCTGCGATACCTGCGGCGAGTGGAACACCATCGCGGAGGAAGCGGCCGAGTCCCGCCCCTCCGGCCCCACAGGCAAGAGCAGCGGCGGGCGCAAGATCGAATTCGTCGGCCTGAAGGGCCGCGCCGAGCCGCCGCCGCGCACCCGCACCGGCCTCGCGGAACTCGACCAGGTGCTGGGCGGCGGCTTTGTGCCCGGCTCCATCGTGCTGGTGGGCGGTGACCCGGGCATCGGCAAGTCCACCATCCTGCTGCAGGCGGCGGCCAAGGTGGCGTCCGCCGGCAAGCGCACGCTCTATATCTCGGGCGAGGAGGCCATCGACCAGGTGCGCATGCGCGCCCAGCGCCTCGGGCTGGCCGACAGCCCCCTGGCGCTGGCCGCCGCCACCAGCCTGCGCGACATCGCGGCCTCCCTGGAGGAAGAACGCGACGCCACGCTGGTGATCATGGATTCCATCCAGACCGTCTGGCTGGACAGCCTGGATTCCGCGCCCGGCACCGTCTCCCAGGTCCGCGCCTGCGCCGCCGAGCTGGGGCGGCTGGCCAAGACGCGCGGCTTCGCGCTGGTGCTGGTGGGCCACGTGACGAAGGAAGGCACCCTCGCCGGCCCGCGCGTGCTGGAGCACATGGTGGATGCCACGCTCTATTTCGAAGGCGACCGCGGCCACCAGTTCCGCATCCTGCGCGCGGTGAAGAACCGCTTCGGCGCCACGGACGAGATCGGCGTCTTCGAGATGACGGACCGGGGGCTGGTGGAGGTCTCCAACCCCTCCGCCCTCTTCCTGGCGGAGCGGCGCGGCAATATTTCTGGAAGTGCCGTCTTCGCGGGGATGGAGGGTTCGCGCCCGGTTCTGGTGGAAATCCAGGTGCTGCTCTCCCCTTCCGCCAATGGTGGCTCCCCCCGCCGGCAGGTGGTGGGCTGGGATTCCGGGCGGCTGGCCATGCTGATGGCGGTGCTGGAATCCCGCGCCCGCGTCGGCCTCGGCCAGAACGACGTTTATCTCAATGTCGCCGGTGGGCTGCGGGTGGGGGAGCCGGCGGCGGATCTCGCCGTGGCCGCGGCGCTTGTCTCGGCCGCCACCGACCGCCCGACCCCGCCTGACATGGTCTTCTTCGGCGAGGTCGGCCTCTCGGGTGAGGTGCGGCAGGTCTCCCAGACCGATACCCGGCTGCGGGAGGCCGCCAAGCTCGGCTTCTCCGCCGCCACCCTACCCCGCCGAGTCGCGCGCGGCGGCCGCGCGCCCGCCGCCCCCGATGGCCTGCGGCTTTCCGAGATCGGCCATCTGGCCGATCTGGTGGCGCCGCTGGCCGCCAGCGCCAAGCCGAAGCCCGCTACCCGCAAATCCGAGAAGGCCGAAGCCACCGAGGAGGGCTGACACCGCGCCATGGCCCCGGTATAGGCTGCGCCACGATGACCTGGGTCGACGGCCTTGTTCTCGCGGTGCTCGCCCTTTCGGCGCTCATCGCCTATTTCCGGGGCTTGGTGCGGGAGGTGCTGGGCATCGGCGCCTGGGCCGGCGCCATTGCCTTTGCGCTTTATGCCCAGCCGGCGGCCAAGCCACTGGTCATGAAATACCTGACCACCGAGTGGATGGCGGAACTCGCCGCCCTCGCCATCGCCTTCCTGCTCGCCCTGCTGGTGCTGAAGCTGCTGATCGCCTGGTTCGCCGGGCTGGTGCGCCATTCCGTCCTCGGGGGGGTGGATCGCGCCCTCGGCATCGTGTTTGGCCTCGCGAGAGGTGCTTTCCTGCTCGTACTCGCCTATATCGTCGGCGGGTTGTTCCTGCCTGCCACCGAGCTTTGGCCCGAAGCGGTGCGGAATGCCCGGACCCTGCCGGTGGTGGCGGATGCGGCCCAGGCCGTTGTGTCGTTCCTGCCGGCCGAATACCGCCCGCGTCTGCCGGAGCTGCCTGACCGCGGCCTGCCGAGCATGGACGAATTGCTGCGCCCTCCCGCCCGGGGGCGCACCTGACGACCCTTCCGGTTGCTGGCCGGGAACGAGGATGCCGATGCAGTCCATGCTGACCACCAATCCCTGGGACACCGAGACCGGGAACGACGACCATTTCAAGGAAGAATGCGGCGTCATCGGCGTCTGGAACGCCGCCGACGCGGCGGCGCTGACGGCGCTCGGCCTGCACGCCCTGCAGCATCGCGGGCAGGAAGCCGCCGGCATCGTGGCACTCTCCGAGAAGGGCGTCTTCAACGCGCACCGCGCCCAGGGGCTGGTGGGCGACAATTTTTCCAGTGCCAAGGTCATCGCGGCCCTGCCCGGCCGCACCGCCATCGGCCACAACCGCTACGCCACCACCGGCGAGACGGCGCTGCGCAACGTCCAGCCGCTATATGCCGACTTCGAGTTCGGTGGCCTGGCCGTGGCCCATAACGGCAACCTGACCAATGCCGGCGTGCTGAAGCGCGCCCTGGTCCGCCGCGGCTGCCTCTTCCAGAGCACCACTGACTCGGAAGTCTTTGTCCATCTCATCGCCATCAGCCTCTACGCCAATGTGGTGGACCGGCTGATCGACGCGCTGAAGCAGGTGCAGGGCGCCTATTCCCTGATCGCGCTGCATGATGGCGCCATGATCGGCGCGCGCGACCCGCTGGGCGTCCGCCCGCTGGTGCTGGGGCGCCTCGGCCCGGCCGAGGCCGGCTCCTGGGTGCTGGCCAGCGAGACCTGCGCGCTGGACATCGTCGGCGCCGATTTCGTGCGCGACGTCGAGCCGGGCGAGATCGTGGTGATCGACCAGTCCGGGCTGCGTTCCATCCGCCCCTTCGGGCGGCAGCAGAGCCGCTTCTGCATCTTCGAATACATCTACTTCGCCCGCCCCGATTCCATCGTGGAAGGCACCCCGGTCTATGAGACCCGCAAGCGCATCGGCGCCGAGCTGTCGCGCGAAAGCGGGGTCGAGGCCGATGTGATCGTGCCTGTGCCCGATTCCGGCGTGCCGGCGGCCATGGGCTATGCGGCCGAGAGCGGCATTCCCTTCGAGCTCGGCATCATCCGCAACCACTATGTCGGCCGCACCTTCATCGAGCCGACGGACAGCATCCGCCATCTGGGCGTGAAGCTGAAGCATTCCGCCAACCGCCCGATGATCGAGGGCAAGCGCGTGGTGCTGGTGGATGATTCCATCGTGCGCGGCACCACCTCCCGCAAGATCGTCGAGATGGTGCGGCAGGCCGGGGCCAAGGAAGTGCATATGCGCATCTCCTCGCCCCCCACGACCAACCCCTGCTTCTACGGCATCGACACGCCGGAACGCGCCAAGCTGCTGGCCGCCAATCACGACGTGGAGGAGATGGCGCGCATCATCGGCGCCGATAGCCTCGCCTTCATCTCGCTGGACGGCCTCTACCGCGCCCTGGGCCATGCCAAGCGCGACGGTGTCAGCCCCGCCTATTGCGACGCCTGCTTCACCGGCGACTATGCCATCCCGCTGACCGACCTGGCTGGCCCCGCCGAGCGCACCCCGGCGCTGCTGGCCGCCAACGGCGTCTGACCCGCATGAACGACAAGCCTTTGCAGGGCCGCGTGGCCCTGATCACCGGCGCCAGCCGCGGCATCGGCGCCGCGCTGGCCGTGGAAATGGCCCGCCAGGGCGCCCATTGCGTGCTGATCGCCCGCACCCAGGGCGGGCTGGAGGAAACCGACGACGCCATCCGCGCCGCCGGCGGCCAGGGCGCCACGCTGCTGCCCTTCGACCTCGTGAAGAACGAGGCGCAGATCGACAGCATCGGCCCCTCCATCGTTGAGCGCTTCGGGCGGCTCGACATCCTGGTCCATAACGCGGGCGAGTTGGGCAAGCTGACGCCGGTGGCGCATATCGACCCCAAGGACTGGGCCAATGTGGTGGGCGTCAACCTCACCGCCGCCTGGCGCCTGATCCGCACCTGCGACCCGCCGCTGCGCGCCTCCGATGCCGGGCGGGCGGTCTTCGTCACCTCCGGGCGGGTGCAGCGCCCCAAGGCCTATTGGGGGGCTTATGGCGCCACCAAGGCGGGCATGGAGCACCTGGTGCAGACCTGGGCGCAGGAGGTGGAGAAGACCTCGCTGCGCGTCAATCTCTTCGACCCCGCCGTGGTCGCCACCCGCTTGCGCTCCAGCGCCATGCCGGGCGAGGACCCGGCCAGCATCGCCCAGCCGGCCGATGTGGCGCCGATGATCGCCGCGCTGTGCCAGCCAAACCTGACACGGCACGGGGAGACCGTGGCGGCGGCCTGAGGGCCGCGATGCGCGCCGCCACCTCATGTGGCGGCGCGAAAAACCACGCTGTGATCTGGCCGGACGCAACCGACCTCAGCCTGGAGGGTTTCTGCCGCCGTAGGAGGACCCGACATGGCAAGCATCACGAAGTACCAGATCCCCCCTGCTTCCGGCGTTTTCACCGGCACCAATGGCGCGAATACCTATAACGGCACCAACGCCTACGATCTCGGGCAGTTCGACGCCGGCCGCCGCGACGCGATCATCGTGAACAACGATGTCGGCCCCATCAACGTCACCAGCCGCGCCGGCATCGACACCATCAACAGCATCGAGACGCTGATCTTCGTCGATGGGCGCGAGGTCTATAACCCCGAGGATGCCGCGGCGCAGGTGACGCGCCTCTACCACGCCGCGCTGGGGCGGGATGCGGACCAGGGCGGCCTGAACGGCTTCATCCAGGTGTTGGATAACGGCGGCAAGCTGTCCGATGTCGCGAACAGCATGATCAGCGGTAGCGAATTCACCAGCCTCTTCGGCGCGAACCTGAACAACACGCAGTTCGTCGAGGCGCTCTACCAGAACATGCGCGGCTCGGCGGCCTCGCCGGCCGAGATCTCGGGCTGGAGCATCCTGATCGACAAGGGCGAGATGTCGCGCGCTGACGTGGCCGTGCAATTCGCCGAATCGGCGGAGAACCGCGCGATTACCGCCAGCATCGTAGCTGACGGCATCTGGGACCGCGATGAAAGCGCTATCGCCATCGCCAACCTCTACGACACGGCCTTCGACCGCCTGCCGGATCTGGGCGGCCTCTCCTCCTGGGTGTCGCTGCTGCATACCAGCAACCTGTCCGTGAAGGCTGTCGCAGACTCATTCTATAGCAGCAATGAAGCTGCCGGGCTGCGCGGGTTGAACGACGCTGACTTCATCAATGCCATCTACAACAATGCGCTGGAGCGTAATGCCGAGCAGGCAGGCCTCGATAGCTGGGTCGCGCAACTGAACGGCGGCATGTCGCGCGCTGAGGTGATGCTCGCCATTTCCGACAGTGCAGAGCATCAGCAGATCACCGCAGACCAGTTCCAGAGCGATAATCCGCTGAGCTACGGCGTCAGCCTTATCGCCTGAGCCAAGGACAGCAGACAGCGAAAGGGGGCCCTTCCGGCCCCCTTTCTTTATTCCTGCTCCACGAAGGGGTTGCTGGTACCCCGCATCTGCAGCCGGATCGGCACGCCCGGCATGTCGAAGGCGTCGCGGAAGCTGTTCACCAGATAGCGGCGGTAATCCTCCGGCAGGTCCTCGGCGCGCGGGCCAAAGACCACGATCGTCGGCGGCCGCGCCTTGGGCATGGTGGCGTAGCGCAGCTTGATGCGGCGGCCATCGGCCAGCGGCGGCTGGTGGCGGCTCAGCGCGCCCTCGAACCAGCGGTTCAGTTCGCCGGTCGGCACGCGCTTGTTCCAGCGCTCCATGGTCTCGCGCACCGCCGGCATCAGCTTGTCGACGCCACGACCAGTGGCGGCGGACATGGCCACCACGGTGATGCCCTTCAGCTGTGCCAGCGAGGTCTGCAAGGTGTCCTCGATGGAACGGCGGGCCGCCACACGGTCCTCCACCGCGTCCCACTTGTTCAGCGCGATCACCACGGCGCGGCCCTCGCGCTCCGCCAAGCGGGCGATGCGCAGGTCCTGCTCGTCCAGCCCCAGCAGGGCATCGAGCACCAGCACCGCCACCTCGGCTTCCTTCAGCGCATTGATGGTGGCGCCGACGGACATCTGCTCCAGCCCCTCGACGATGCGGGCCTTCTTGCGCATCCCCGCCGTGTCCACGATCCGCACGCGGCCCACCGCGTCGTTGAATTCGCTGGTCACGGCATCGCGGGTCAGGCCCGGCTCGGGGCCGGTGATCATCCGCTCCTCGCCCAGCAGGGCGTTCAGCAGGGTGGACTTGCCGGCATTGGGGCGGCCGACCACGGCCATCCGCAGCGGGCGGTCCTTGTCGTCCTCCTCCTCTTCCTCCGGCTCCTCCGGCAGCATGGCGGCCACGGTGGAATGGAGGTCGGAGATGCCCTCGCCATGCTCGGCGGAAATGGCCACGGGGTCGCCGAAGCCCAGCTCATAGGCTTCCAGCGCGGCCATGGTGCCGCCCCGGCCTTCGGTCTTGTTGGCCACCGCCAGCACCGGCACCTTCTGCCGGCGCAGCCAGGCGGCGAAGGCGCGGTCGGAGGCGGTCAGGCCCGCCTTGGCATCCACCACGAAGAGGATGAGGTCCGCCTGCTGGATCGCGGCCTCGGAGGAAGCGCGCATGCGGCCCGCGACGGTGTCGGGCGGCGCTTCCTCCAGCCCGGCGGTGTCCAGCAGCATGACGTCGCGGCCACCGATCCGGGCCTCGTATTCCTTGCGGTCACGGGTGACGCCGGGGGTGTTGTCCACGATGGCGAGCTTGCGGCCCACCAGACGGTTGAACAGCGTGGACTTGCCCACATTGGGGCGGCCGATGATGGCGATACGGGGGAGCATCCGCGCGCTTTACAGCGGAATGCCCCCCGAGGGAATCACGGAGATGGCATGGCCGTCATCGCAACGACCCGTCAGGCCCCGCGATAGGCCGCCAGCGTGCCGTCGTCGCAGAGCAGGACCAGCGTGCCGGCCGCCACCAGCCCGGGCTGGGAGCAGCCATCCGGCAGCCGCAGCCGCCCGGCGACCGTGCCGGTGGCGGGGTCGATCTGCAGCAGCTCGCCCTTCGAGGAGGGCAGCAGGAGGCGGCCGCCGGCCATGACCGGCGGGCCGAAGCTGGCGGGGTCGGCCTTGTCCTTGCCCTTCGGCGGGGCGTTCAGCTCGGCCAGCCAGCGCACCCGGCCATCCTCGCGCCCGATGGCCACCAGATTGCCGGTGCCGCCGATCACGAAGACCCATTCGCCGACCACCAGCGGCGTCTCGGTGCCGCCGATCTCCCGCTCCCACAGGCGGCGGCCGGAGCGGAGGTCCACCGCCATGGAGAGCCCGCCCATGCTGCTGGCATAGACGCGCCCGCGGTCGATCACCGGCAGGCCACGCACGCCGGAGATATCGCCCAGGCCGCCGCGCCCGGCGGCCAAGCTCTCGGTCCAGAGCACGCGGCCGTCCTCGGGGCGCATGGCCACCAGCTCGCCCGAGGGGAAGCCGGCCACCAGGAAATCCTCGAAGATCGCCGGGGCCGGCAGGCCCAGCGGCAGCGCCGGCGCCGCCTGGGCGCTGTAGTCCCAGAGCTTCTTGCCATCCTCGGCCGAGAAGGCGGTCACGGCATTGTTCAGGGTGGGAACGAAGATACGCCCGTTCGAGACAGAGGGTGCGCCGCGCGCCGGGGCGGGCAGCGCCACGCGCCAGCGCGGCTGGCCATCGGCCGGGTTCAGCGCCAGCAGCTCCGCCATGCCGGAGGCGACATAGAGCACGCCGCCCTCATAGGCGCAGCCGCCGCCCACGGCGCCGACATCGTCTTCCTTGGGCTTGGTGTCGAAGCGCCAGCGGCGCCCGCCACTGCCGAGGTCGAAGGCCGAGACGACACCATAGGCATCGGAGGCGAAGACCGTGCCCTCGGCCACCACCGGCCCGGCGGTGATGCGGCTGCGGTAGCTGTTGCCGCTGCCCACCGAGGCCGTCCAGGCGCGGGAGAGCGAGCCCGGCAGCGCCAGGTGCCCCGGCGCATGGCCGGCATTGCCACCCGCCTGCGGCCAATCGGCGCGCGCCTCGGGGGGCGGCAGGTCCATGGGCGCATTGGCCAGGGCCTCGTCGGCCTCCAGGTCCCGGCGCGGTGCCAGCACGGGGCGGCGCTCACCGGGCAAGGGCTTCTTGGATTCGCCGAAGATGTCGTCGAGCGTCTCACAGCCCGCCAGCAATCCCGCCGCGCCCAGCAGCGCCGCCCGCCGCGTCCAGACCATCTGCCGCATTCCGCTCAGCTCCCCAATCCCGCGGCCACGCGGCCCGCGCGTTCCCGCACCCCCTGCGGCGCGGTGACATCCGCCGCCAGGGCTTCCAGGTTCTTCTTCGCTTCCGTGGCCTCGCCACGGCGGATGGCCACCAGCGCCTGCAACTCGCGCGCCGAGGCCGCCCAGGCACCGCCCGCCAGCGGCGCCAGCCGCGAGTCCAGCGCCGCCGTATCCTGCGTCTCCAGCCCATGCAGGGCCCACATCAGGCTGGCGAGGTCGCGATAGATCTGCGGCGCGCGGCTGTCGCCGGCCACCTGATCCCAGAGGGCCAGAGCGGCGTCACGCTCGCCGGTCTCGGCCTTCAGCGCTGCGGTGCGCAGCCGGGCGAGGACCTGGTAGCCCTCCGGCGCATCCCGCGCGATGGTGGCGAAGCGCTCGGCTGCGGATTTCAGGTCGGCGCCCGGGGCCTCGGCGGCGCGATGCACCTCCATGAAGGCCAGGGCAGTCTGGCCAGCCTGCTGCTGCTGGTGCCAGCGCCAGCCCTGCCAGCCGGCCACGCCGACGACGGCCAGCAGCGCCACGCCGGCCAGGGCGCCACCGTAGCGCATCCAGAGCTTGCGCGCCCGTTCGGCCCGCAGCTCTTCCTTCACCTCGTCGAAGATATCCGGCAATTCCGGTCCCCACAGCAGCGGCGGGGGCTTGAAGCCCCCGAAGAGAGTGGCGCGGACCATAGCGGCCCGCGCCAGCCCCGTTAAGGGTTCAGCGGCTTCAGCCCCGCGCGAGGCCTGTATCGAAGCGTACCGGCCGGCCGGCGGGGGTGCCCAGCACCTCGTCCTCCCGCATCACCGGCTGGCCGCGCACGATGGTCATCACCGGCCAGCCGGTGCAGGACTGGCCCGCGAAGGGCGTCCAGCCGCAGGGCGAGGCGATCCAGCTTTCCTCGATGGTGCGGGTCTTCTTCAGGTCCACCACCGTGAAGTCGGCGTCATAGCCGGCGCAGAGGCGCCCCTTCGCCACCGCGCCATAAACGCGGGCGGGGCCGGCGGCCATCAGGTCCACCATGCGCGACAGGCTCAGCCGCCCGGCATTCACATGGTCCAGCATGATCGGCACCAGGGTCTGCACGCCGGTCAGGCCGGCGGCGGTGGCGGGCCAGGGGCGTTCCTTGGCGGCGCGGGAATGCGGCGCGTGGTCGGAGCCGATGCAATCCACCGTGCCATCCGCCACCGCCGCCCAGGCCGCCGCCATGTGGCGCGCGTCGCGGATGGGCGGGTTCATCACGGCATAGCCGCCGAGGCGGTCATAGGCCTCGTCGGTCTGAGAGAGGTGGTTCACCAGCACCTCGACCGTCGCGACATCGCGGAAGTCGCGCAGGTATTCCAGTTCCTCGGCCGTCGAGACATGCAGGATATGGGCGCCGCGGCCGGTCTCGCGCGCCAGCGCCATCAGGCGGCGGGTGCCGAGGAAGGCGCATTCCACATCGCGCCATTCGGCATGCAGCTTGTGCGGGCCGCCGGCGGCGAAGAGCGGCTTGCGCTCCTGCAACCGGTATTCGTCCTCGGAATGGTAGCAGATGCGGCGGCGGCCGGAGCGCATCACGCGTTCCAGCGTGGCGTCATCCTCCACCAGCAGGTCGCCGGTGGAGGAACCGGCGAAGACCTTGATGGCGCAGACATCCGGCTCCAGCTCCAGCGCCGCCAGCTCCGGAATGTTGGACTTGCCGGCACCGACATAGAAGCCGATGTCGCACCAGCTCTTGCCCTCCACATAGGCGCGCTTGCCCTCCAGCGCCTCCTGGCTGGTGATGGAGGGGGTGGTGTTCGGCATATCGAAGACAGCGGTGATGCCGCCCAGCACGGCCGCCTTGGTGCCGGTGGGGATGGTCTCCACCGCCGGGTCGCCCGGGTCGCGCAGATGCACATGCGGGTCGATCAGCCCGGGCAGCACATGCAGGCCCTTGCAGTCGATCTCCTGCGCCGCGCTGGCGGTGCGCAGGTCACCGATGGCGGCGATGCGGCCGGCGCGGACGCCGATATCCGCTTCCTCCTCTCCCCAGGGCAGCACGCAGCGTCCGCCACGCAGGATGAGGTCGAAGCTGGTCATCGCATCGGTTTCCTTTTCTCCGGTGGCGATCTGATAGAACAGATCGCGCGCCGCGTCTGCCCTCCTGGCCCCTGTCCTGCTATCGCCTCCGCCGAGCCAGGGAGCAACGCCGCCATGACCGAGCCTTCCTTCACCGCCCGCCTGCGCGCCGCCTGCGCGGAGGACTGGGACGCCGCCATCACCCACCGCTTCGTGCGGGAGCTTTCGGCGGGCAGCGTGCCGCCGGCGGTGATGCGGCACTACCTGGTGCAGGACTATCTCTTCATCGACCGCTTCGTGGCCCTGCTGGGCGCGGCCATCGCCACGGCCGACAGCTATGCGGCGCGGCTGCGCCTGGCCGGCTTCCTGGCGATGATCGTCTCGGACGAGAACACTTACTTCACCCGTGCCCTGGATGCCCTGGCGGTGCCGCCCGAACAGCGCGCCGCCGCGCCGGAGCCTGCCGTGCGCGCCTTCCAGGACCTGATGGCCGAGGCGGCGGCCACCCGCAGCTATGCGGGCGCGCTCTCCGTGCTGGTGGTGGCGGAATGGCTCTACCTGAACTGGGCGGAACGGCACCAGGGCCCGCTGCCGCCGGATTTCGTGCATGCGGAATGGATCACGCTGCACGACAACCCCTTCTTCCGCGACTTCGTGGCCTGGCTGAGAGGGGAGCTGGACCGCGCCGCCACCGGGCTGGACGCGGCCGGGCTGTCGGCCTGCGAGAGCCTGTTCCGCCGCGCCGTGGCGCTGGAGCGCGCCTTCTTCGACAGCCTCTACGACGCCGCCCGCTGAGGCGGCGCCGGATCAACCCTGGCCGAGGAAGGCGAAGGCATCTCCCTCGGCCTTCCGCCCCTCGATGTGGCGGCGGTGCCAGAGCGCGTAGAACAGCAGGTGCCAGGCGGCGAAGCCTTCCCGCTTGCCGGCGGCGGCGCGGAACAGCGCCGCCACCTTCTCCGGCTTCGCGATCTCGGCCACGCCGGCCTGGGCGGCCACCAGCGGCCCCAGCTTCTCCGCCGCATCGGCGATCCAGGCGCCCACCGGCACGGTGAAGCCCTGCTTGGGGCGGAAGGGCTCGGAGGCCGGGAAATGCTGCGCCAGCCATTGCCGCAGCAGCAGCTTGCCCATGCCCTTCCGCACCTTCAGCGCATCCGGCAGGCGGAAGCAGGCCTCGGCCACGGCGGCATCCAGGAAGGGCGTACGGCCTTCGATGCCATGCGCCATCAGGCAGCGGTCGAGCTTGATCAGCAGGTCGTTGGGCAGCCAATCGGCCACGTCCAGCGCCTGGGCCGCCATCAGCCGGGTGCGGCCCGGCAGGGCGGTGGCGGCCTCGGCGGCCACCATGCCGTCGCGCCAGCCGGTGGGGGCCTGGCGCAGCACGTCCAGCCGGTCGAAGGCACCATGGGTGCGCGGCGCCTTGCCACCCAGCCACCAGGGGCGCATGGCGGCGCGGTAGCGGCCATAGCCACCCAGGATCTCGTCTCCGCCCTCGCCCGAAAGCACCACCTTCACGTCCTGCCGCGCCCGGCGGGCGAGGAACCAGGTGGGGATGATGGCGTAATCCGCCGCCGGGTCATCCATGCCGGCAACGATCTCCGGCAGGTGGCGCCAGACTTCCTCACGGCTGACGGTGATGGTCTCGTGCCACGCCCCGGCGGCGCGGGCCATGGTGGCGGCATGCTCCCGCTCATCGGCCGCGCCGGGCACATCGAAGCCGGCGGTGAAAGCCCGCACCGGCTGCTCGTTCAGGCGGGACATCATGGCCAGCACCGCCGCGCTGTCCGTCCCGCCGGAGAGGAACATGCCATAAGGCACGTCGCTGCGCTGGTGCAGGTCCACGCTGTCGCGGAAGGCGGCGTCGAAGCGCGCCAGGGCCTCGGCCTCGGTGACGGCCAGAGGGCCACCCTCCGGCAGCGCGGCGCGGCGGCGGCGTTCCAGCACCCGGCCCTCGCCCAACGCGATGGTCTCGCCCGGCAGCACGCGGGTGATGCCCTCGAAGATCGTCTCGGCGCCGGTGGTGAACTGCATCTGCAGCAGTTCGGCCCGCGATTCCGGCCGCACGCGCGGCGCCACCAGCCCGGCGGCGATCAGCGCCTGCGGCTCCGACGCGAAGGCCATGCCGCCCGGCACTTCCGCCAGATACATCGGCTTGATGCCGAAGGGGTCGCGGCTCAGCACGACCTGGCGGGAGACGCGGTCATGGATCGCCACGGCATACATGCCGCGCAGCCCATCGGCGAAGCCCAGCCCGTCGCGGCGGAAGAGATGCAGCGGCGGCTCGCAATCGCTGCCGGTGGCGCAGGAGAGCGCGTGGTCGGCGCGCAGCTCGCGATAGTTATAAACCTCACCATTCGCCACCAGCGCGGCGGGGCCGGCGAAGAGCGGCTGGTCCCCGGTGGCGAGGTCGATGATCGCCAGCCGCGTATGCGCCAGCGCCACGGGGCCGGAAACATGGTGCCCCGCGCCATCCGGCCCGCGATGCGCCAGGGCGCCGGTCAGCTTTTGCAATATGGTGGCGTCGGGGCTCTGCCCTTGCCGCAGAATCAGGCCGGCAATGCCGCACATGGCTGCTCAAGCCCCCCTGGCAGTGGTGGAGAGGCGGTGCAGCATGTCCTGCCACCGGGCCAGAACCGGCGCCTCGGCGAATTCCGCTTCCCAGCCGGCGCGGCCGGCGGCACCCAGGTCCGCCGCGCGGGCCGGGTCGGCCAACAGGCTGCCCACCGCCTGGGCCAGGGCCTCCGGCGATTCCTGCGGCACCAGCAGGCCGGTGCGGCCATCCTCGATCAGTTCGGCGGGGCCCTGGGCGGCCACGGCCACCACGGGTTTGGACGCACTCCAGGCTTCCAGCACCACATTGCCCAGCGGCTCGTGGCGGGAGGAACAGACAAAGACATCGCAGCCCGCCAGCAGCGCCCCGGCATCCTGCCGCCAGCCCAGGAAGCGCACGCGCGTGGCGACGCCCAGCTCGGCCGCCAGCTTCTCCAGCGCCGCGCGTTCCGGCCCCTCGCCGCCGATGGCCAGTTCAGCCCCCGGCAGCAGCGCCAGGGCGCGCAGCAGGGTGTCGAAACCCTTGTTGCGGTGCAGGCGGCCCAGCGCCACCAGCCTGGGCGCGCCTTCCGCGAGGCCCAGCTCTGCGGGCAGCACGCCGGCGAAATCATCGGTGAAGTTGGGCAGGTAATGGGCGCGGCCGGCCGGCCAGCCCTGCCGCACCATCCAGCCCACCAGGTCCCGCGTATTGCCGACGAGGTGGTCACAGCGGCGGTAATACTTCAGGTCGTAATAACCGCCGAGCCGCCCCACCAGCGTCCAGTCCCCGGCCGGCATATGGCGCGCGGCACGGTTCATCCAGGCCACGGCCACCTGCGGCCGGTGGTGGCGCAGCAGCAGCGAGAGGCGTGGCCGCGTCAGCACATCCAGCGGCCCGCCGAAGCCCAGTTGCACCGGCACCAGCCCATGCACCGCCAGCCGGGCAGCGCGGGCGGGGTCCTTGCGGATCACCGGCAGCACATCCTCTCCCGCCTTGTGCAGGGCGACGGTCAGGCGTTCGTAAAAGGCCTCGGCGCCGCCCGCCGGGGCGCCGGCCATCACCTGCGCGATCCTCACGCCGGGACGCTTTCCAGCAGGTCACGGGCGGCGGAAAGGGCATCCTCCACCGGCAGCGCCTCCATGGGCGCGGCGCCGGGGGTGCCGCGCGCCAGCACGGCGCGGGCGGCGCGGCCCACCGGAGCATACTCGCTCGCGGGTGTGGGGCCGAAAAGGCCCAGCGTCGGCGTCTCGGCAGCGGCGGAAAGATGCATCAGGCCGGAATCATTGCCCACGAAAAGCGCGCAACGCGATAACACCGCCGCGACCTCCGGCAATTCCAACTGGCCCACCAGATCAATCGCCTGCGGCAGCGCGGCCAGCACCGGGGCCACCATGGCGGCCTCCTGCGCGCCGGGGCCGCCCAGCACCACGGCGCGCGCCCCCGGCAGCGGCCCATCGGGTGCCGAAAGCGCCCGGAAGAGTTCCACGAAACGCTCTGCCGGCCAGAGCTTGCCGGACCAGTTGGCGCTGGGACCGAGCGCGATGAAAGGCCCCTGCCCCTGGAGCAGCTTCTCCGCCCGGACCTCATCCGCCGGGCTGAACCAGGCCACGGGGCGCGGCGCATCCGTCAGGTCCAGCGTGCCGGCCAGATGCAGCAGCCGGTGCCCGGGGCGCCGGCCGCCCTGCATCACCGCCCGCCGCCGCGCCGGCACCAGCCAGGCGAGCGCGGAGCCACGCAGGTCCACCACCAGGTCCCAGCGCGTGCGCGCCACCTTGGCCCAAAGCCCCAGCCAATGGGCGGAGAAGCGGCGCTTCACCAGGACAATCGTATCCACCCGGTTCGGCATGCGCGCGAAGACGCCCTCCGCCACCGGGCCACAGGCCACGGTGATCCGCGCATCGGGATAGGTCCGCAGCAGGTGGTCCAGCAGGCCGGTGGAGAGCACCGCGTCGCCGATCCGCGTGGAGGTGATGAAGAGAATGCGCATGGTCGCGCGCCGCTTAGCACGGTTGCGCGCTTTGCGCAGCTTGGGCTTGGCGCCCTGCCCTTGCAGGTGGCCCGGCGCAGGCCAAAATGGCGGCCATGCCCCAGACATCCCTTCCCGACCGCGCCGTCATCGCCGTGACCGGCGAGGACCGCGTCGCCTTTCTGCAGGGCCTGGTGTCCAATGACGTGGCCCAGGCCGCGCCAGGCCACGCCATCTGGGCGGCGCTGCTGACGCCGCAGGGCAAGTGGCTGGCCGATTTCTTTGTCTTCGCCGGGGACGCGCGGCTGCTGCTGGATGTGGAGGCCGCGCAGGCCGCCATGCTGGTGCAGAAGCTTTCCCGCTTCCGGCTGCGCTCCAAGGTGGCGCTGGCGGAGGCGCCGGAGCTTTCCGTCAGCGCCGGCTGGGGCGATGCGCCCATGCCGCCCGGCACCGCCGCCCGGGACCCGCGCCACCCCCAGGCCGGCTGGCGCGCCCTGCTGGCCGAACCCCCCCCCGCCGATGCGACACCGGCGGATTACGACCGCCACCGCCTCGCCCTCGGCCTGCCTGCTGGCAGCCAGGACATGGAGAGCGAGAAGAGCGTGCTGCTGGAAGCCGGCTTCGATGAGCTGGCCGGCGTCTCCTGGAGCAAGGGCTGCTACATGGGCCAGGAATTGACGGCCCGCACCAAGTACCGAGGGTTGCTGAAGAAGCGGCTGTTTCCGGTGACGGTGGAAGGCCCCCTGCCCCCGCGCGGCACGCCGGTGCTGCGGGAAGATGGCGCGGAACTGGGCGAGATGCGCTCCGGCCGCGATGGGCTGGGCCTGGCGCTGCTGCGCCTGCCGGTGGAAGCCGGCCAGGCGCTACGCTGTGGCGAGGCGATGCTGCGCCCCGCCGTGCCGGACTGGATGAACCAGCCCGGCTGATCGCGGCGGACCGCCCTCAGGCGGTGCGGTCCACCGCCCCCGCCAGCGCGGCCTGCGCAGCCGCCAGCCGCGCCACCGGCACGCGGTAAGGCGAGCAGGAGACGTAATCCAGGCCCACGCTCTCGCAGAACTGGATCGAGGCCGGGTCGCCGCCATGCTCGCCGCAGATGCCGAGCTTGAGGTCGGACTTCACGCCGCGCCCCTTTTCCTTGGCGATGCGCACCAGCGCGCCGACGCCATCGGGGTCCAGCGAGACGAAGGGGTCCTTCGGCAGGATGCCCTTGTCCACGTAATAGGGCAGGAACTTGCCGGCATCGTCGCGGGAAAGGCCAAAGGTCGTCTGCGTCAGGTCGTTGGTGCCGAAGGAGAAGAAGTCGGCCACCTCGGCGATGCTATCGGCCGTGAGGCAGGCGCGCGGCAGCTCGATCATGGTGCCGACGAAGTATTCGATGGTCTGGCCGGCCTCGGCGAAGACTTCCTTGGCGACCTTGTCCACCTGGGCGCGGGTCAGTTCCAGCTCCTTCTTGGCGGCCACCAGCGGGATCATGATCTCCGGCACCGGGGCCTTGCCGGTCTCCTTGGCTGTCTCGATCGCGGCCTCGAAGATGGCGCGGGCCTGCATCTCGTAGATCTCGGGATAGGTCACGCCCAGGCGGCAGCCGCGATGGCCCAGCATGGGGTTGGCTTCCGAGAGATCGGCCGCGCGGCGCTTCATGGCGGCGAGATCGGCGCCGAGATGCTCGGCCACCTCCGCCAGTTCCTCCTCCCGGTGCGGCAGGAATTCATGCAGCGGCGGGTCCAGCAGGCGGATGGTCACCGGCAGGCCGGCCATGATGCGGAACAGCTGGCGGAAATCGTCGCGCTGGAAGGGCAGCAGCTTGGCCAGCGCATCGCGGCGCCCGCCCTCGCTTTCCGACATGATCATCTGCCGCACGGCGCCGATGCGTGCGGGGTCGAAGAACATGTGCTCGGTGCGGCAGAGGCCGATGCCCTCGGCGCCGAACTTGCGCGCGGTATCGGCATCCAGCGGTGTTTCGGCATTGGCGCGGATATGCAGGCGGCGCACCTTGTCCGCCCAGCCCATCAGCGTCGCGAAATCGCCGGAAAGCTGCGGCTCCACCATGGCCACGGTGCCGAGGAAGACCTCGCCCGTGGCGCCATCCAGCGTGATGGTGTCGCCGCCATGGACGATCTGCCCGCCGGCCGAGAGCTGCTGGCTGTGATAGTCCACCACGATGCCGCCGGCGCCCGCCACGCAGGGCCGGCCCATGCCGCGGGCCACCACCGCCGCGTGGCTGGTCATGCCGCCACGCGTGGTCAGAATGCCCTTGGCGGCATGCATGCCGTGGATATCCTCGGGGCTGGTCTCGATGCGGACCAGGATGACGCTCTCACCCTTGGCGGCGCGCGTCTCGGCCTCATCGGCGGAGAAGACCACCACGCCGCAGGCGGCGCCCGGGGAGGCCGGCAGGCCCTTGGAGAGCAGCTTGCGCGGCGCCTTGGGGTCCAGGGTCGGGTGCAGAAGCTGGTCCAGGGACTGCGGCGCCACGCGGCGCACCGCCTCCGCCTCGTCGATCAGCCCCTCATTGGCCATGTCGACCGCGATCTTGAGGCTGGCCGCCGCCGTGCGCTTCCCGTTGCGGGTCTGCAGCATGTACAGCTTGTTCTGCTGCACCGTGAACTCGATGTCCTGCATGTCCGTGTAGTGACGCTCCAGCGTCTCACGGACTTTTACCAATTCGGCATAGGCGGCGGGCATGGCGGCTTCCATGCTGCGCTCGCCGGGCTTGGCGCGGGCCTCGCTCATGGGCTGCGGGGTGCGGATGCCGGCCACGACATCCTCCCCCTGCGCGTTGATCAGGTATTCGCCGTAGAAGATGTTCTCGCCGGTTGAGGGGTCGCGGGTGAAGCAGACGCCGGTGGCGCAGTCGTCACCCATATTGCCGAAGACCATGGCCTGCACGTTCACCGCCGTGCCCCATTCGGCCGGGATGTCGTGCAGCCGGCGATAAGTGATGGCGCGCTGGTTCATCCAGGAGCCAAACACCGCGCCCACCGCACCCCAGAGCTGCTCCTGCGGCTCCTGCGGGAAGGGCTTGCCCAGCACATCCTGCACCATCGCCTTGTATTCCTCGGCGACGCGCTTCCAGTCCTCGGCCACCAGCTCGGTATCCTCGGAGACGCCCTTGGCGAGCTTGGCTTCCTCGATGATCTCCTCGAAGCGGTGATGATCGACGCCCAGCACCACCGAGCCATACATCTGGATGAAGCGGCGGTAGCTGTCCCAGGCGAAGCGCGGGTCGCCGGAAGCGGCGGCGAGGCCTTCCACCGTGCGGTCGTTCAGGCCCAGGTTCAGCACCGTGTCCATCATGCCCGGCATGGACACGCGGGCGCCGGAGCGGACGGAAACCAGCAGCGGCTTGGCCTCATCCCCGAACTTCAGGCCAACGGCCTCCTCGATCCGCGCCAAGGCCTCGGCCACCTGGGCCTGCAGCTCGGCCGGGTAGCTGTTCTGGTGCTGGTAGTAGTAGGTGCAGACTTCGGTGGTGATGGTGAAGCCCGGCGGCACCGGCAGGCCGATGGATGCCATTTCCGCCAGGTTGGCGCCCTTGCCACCCAGCAGGTTGCGCATCTCGGCCTTGCCGTCGTTGCGGCCTGCGCCGAAGCCATACACCCACTTCGTCATCTGCGGTTTCCTCTAGCTTTCGATCTTAGACAGGTCTGCAACCTGATCGGTCAGCGCCTTCAGCCGGGCCAGCAGCCCGAGGCGGTTACGGCGCAGCGCCGCATCCGCGTCGTTGACCACCACCTTATCGAAGAATGCGTCCACGGGATGGCGGAGTCTGGCCAGCGCCGCCATGGCACCGGCGAAATCTTCCCCGCCCAGCGTGGTGGCGACGGCGGGCGCCGCCTCGTCCAGCGCGGCGGCCAGGGCCTTCTCCTCTTCCGCCGCCAGCAGCGCGGCATCGGTGGCGGGGCGGTGCGGGCCGTCCTTCTTGTCCTCGATGCGCAGGATATTGGCGGCGCGGCGGGAGGCGGTGAGCAGGTTGGCCCCATCCTCCCCTTCCAGGAAGAGGCGCAGCGCCTCCGTCCGCGCCAGCAGGCGCACAAGATCGGCATCGGTGCCGGCGCCCAGCGTCGCGGCCAGCACGTCGTGGCGCTGGCCCTCGGCGCGCAACTGCACGCGCAGGCGCTCGGCCAGGAAGTCCATCAGCCCGGCGGCGAAGGCGGCGACCATCGGGGGGTGGGCCGACTTCGGGTCCGGCTGCCAGCCGGTGTTCAGCTTCTCGGACGCCACGGCCATGCCGAATTCCGGTTCGGCGGTGGTGCCGACGGCCTGCGGGAAGCCAAAGAAGGCCTCTGCGAGAACATCGGCCAGGTCCAGCCGCAGGTTGTTCTCGCGGATGATGCGGATGACGCCCAGCGCCGCACGGCGCAGCGCATAGGGGTCGCCGGAGCCGGTCGGGCGCTCATCGGCGGCGAAGAAGCCGGCGAGTTGGTCCAGCTTGTCCGCCAGCGCCACGGTGATGGCGACGGGGTCGGTGGGCACGGAATCGCCCGGGCCCATCGGGCGGTAATGCGCGGCGATGGCCTCGGCCACACGCGCATCCTCGCCATTATGAAGGGCGTAGTAGCGGCCGATGATGCCCTGAAGCTCCGGGAACTCGCCCACCAGCCCGGTGGCGAGGTCCGCCTTGGCCAGCTTGGCGGCGCGGGTGGCCAGCGCCACGTCGGCGCCCAGCTTCGGCGCCAGGAAGCGCGCCAGCTTCTCCAGCCGCTGCACGCGCTGGCCCTGGGTGCCCAGCTTGGCGTGGAAGACCACGGAAGCCAGCTTCGGCAGGAAGCTCTCTAGCGCCTGCTTGCGGTCCTGGTCCCAGAAGAAGCGGGCATCGGAAAGGCGGGCGCGCAGCACGCGCTCATTGCCGGCGATGATGGCGCGGCCGCCATCCGTGGCCTCGATATTGGCGGCCAGGGCGAAGAAGGGCGCGGCCGAGCCATCCGGCTTGCGCAGCGCGAAATATCGCTGGTTGACGCGCATGGTGGTGCGCATCAGTTCCGGCGGCAGGTCCATGAAGGCATCGTCGATGCGGCCCAGCAGCGGCACGGGCCATTCGACCAGCCCCCCCACTTCCGCCAACAGGCCTTCATCCGGAACCACCTCGACCCCCTCCGCCACGGCCAGGGCCGCGATACCGTCACGCACACGCTTGGTGCGCTCCGCGGGGTCGATAACAACGTGCCGCGTGGCCAGTTGCGCCGCGTATTCCGAAAAATTGTGCACCGCAAAAGCGCCGGGGGACATCAGCCGGTGACCCTCGGTCTCATTGCCCGAGGCCAAGCCATGGCCGTCGTCCTCGCCCTGCGCCAGGGAGAAGGGCACCACCTGCCCGCCGAAGACGCACAGGATGCGCTTCAGCGGCCGCACCCAGACGAAGCTGCTGGTGCCACCCCAGCGCATCGACTTCGGCCAGGGGAAGCGGCGCAGGATGCCGGGGATGATCTCGGCCAGCAGCGCCGGGGTCGGCTGCCCTTCCTTGCGGATCACGGCGAAGAGATACTTCGTGCCCTTCACCTCCCGCTCTTCCAACTGCTCCCGCGTCAGGCCGGTGGCGCGCAGGAAGCCTTCCAGCGCCGGGCCGGTGGCATCCGCGCGGGGGCCACGGCGCTCCTCGTTCACCGGGGCGGTGGCGGCGGGCAGCTCGGCCACCAGCGCCAGGCGGCGGGGGCCGTAGAGGGTGCGGAGCCCTTCCGCCTTCAGGCCCGCGCCCTTCAGCGCATCGCCCAGCAGCCGCTGGAGGTCCTCGGCGGCGCGCGCCTGCATGCGGGCCGGGATTTCCTCGGAGAAGAGTTCAAGCAGGAGTTCGGGCATTTGGGGGCGCGCCTAGCGGGTACGGGTCGGGTTCAGGGCGAAGGTGCGGGCCGTCAGGCGCCCGCCACCCAGGTCTCGCAGCAGGATTTCGCGAGCGCGCGGACGCGGCCGATATAGCTGGCGCGCTCCGTCACGCTGATGGCGCCGCGCGCGTCCAGCAGGTTGAAGAGATGGCTGGCCTTGATGCACTGGTCATAGGCCGGCAGCGCCAGCTTGCGCTCCACCAGCGCCGCGCATTCGGCCTCGGCATCGCGGAAATGCTCGAAGAGCTTCTCGATATTGGCGTGCTCGAAGTTGAAGGCGGAATATTCCCGCTCGGCGCGCAGGAAGACATCGCCGTACTTCACGCCCTGGCCGTTGAAATCGAGGTCGTAGACGTTCTCGATGTTCTGCACATACATCGCCAGCCGTTCGAGGCCGTAGGTCATCTCGAAGGAAGGATGCACCACCGGAATGCCGCCGACCTGCTGGAAATAGGTGAACTGGCCGACTTCCATGCCGTCGCACCAGACTTCCCAGCCCAGGCCCCAGGCACCCAGCGTCGGGCTTTCCCAGTCATCCTCCACGAAGCGGAAGTCGTGCTTCAGCGGGTCCAGCCCGATCTCGCGGTAGGAGGCCAGCAGCAGGTCCTGCGCACGCTCAGGGCTCGGCTTCATGATGACCTGGTACTGGTAGTAGTGCTGCAGGCGGTTGGGGTTCTCGCCATAGCGGCCGTCCGAGGGGCGGCGGGAGGGCTGCACATAGGCGGCCTTCCAGGGCGTGGCGCCCAGGGCGCGCAGCGTGGTGGCCGGGTGGAAGGTGCCGGCGCCCATTTCCATGTCGTAGGGCTGCAGGATCACGCAGCCCTGTGCCGCCCAGAAGCGGTGCAGCGTCAGGATGATATCCTGGAAGGACATGGGCTTGGCAGCCGTGGAGACGGCAGGGGCGGCAAGATCGGTCATGGTTCTGGCGTCGGGCCTTCCGGCACTTTGTTCTGGCGGCCGTCCTGGGCTTGCGGCCGGGCCGTGCAGCGCAGCATAAGGGCCGCCTTACCGACCGGCAAGGAAGGCACCGACCATGCCCCATCGCACAAGCGTCGAGGCGCTGATCCGCGCCTATTACGCCGCCTTCAACACTGGCAATGCCGAGGGCATGCTGGCCCTGATGACCGATGACGTGGTGCACGACATCAACCAGGGCCGGCGCGAGACCGGCATCCCGGCCTTCCGCGCCTTCATGAGCCGCATGAATGCCCATTACCGGGAAGAACTGCGCGACATCACCGTGATGCTGGATGCCGAGGGCAAGCGCGCCGCGGCCGAGTTCACGGTGCATGGCACCTATCTCGCCACCGACGAGGGGCTGCCGGAGGCCAGCGGCCAGACCTATGTGCTGCCCGCCGGCGCCTTCTTCGAGGTGCGGGAGGGCCGCATCGCCCGCGTCACCAACTACTATAACCTGGCGGACTGGGTGGCGCAGGTCGGGGGCTGAGCGCCCCCTTCCCGGCTCAAAGCGCCCATTCGCCCTTGCGCATGACGGGCGTGGCGTTGCCCGAAGCGTCCAGCCCGTCCACGTCCACGCTGGCGGAGCCGATCATCCAGTCCACGTGGATCAGCGAGGAATTGCCGCCGGCCGCCGCGAACTGCTCGTCCGTCAGCGTCTTGGCGTTCACGAAGCACTTCTTGTAGGCCTGGCCCAGTGCGATGTGGCTGGCGGCATTCTCGTCGAAGAGGGTGTTGAAGAAGAGCAGCCCGCTCTGCGAGATCGGCGAGGAATGCGGCACCAGCGCCACCTCGCCCAGGCGGCGGGCGCCCTCGTCGGTGCCGATCATCTTCTGCAGCACTTCCTCGCCCGTGCTGGCATGGGCCTCGACCACCTGCCCGCCCTCGAAGCGCACGCGGATATCGCGGATCAGCGTGCCGCCATGCGCCAGCGGCTTGGTGGCGGAGACGGTGCCTTCCGTCATCGCCGCATGCGGCGTGGTGAAGACCTCTTCCGTCGGGATATTGGGGTTGGAGGAGATGCCGTTGCGGGCGGTGGAGATGCCACCCATCCAGGCATGGCCATCGGCCAGCCCCACCTTCAGGTCGGTGCCGGGGCCCTGGAAGCGGAGAGCGCGGAAGTTACGCTCGGTCAGGATCTTGCGCTTGGCCATCAGGGTGGCGTTATGCGCGGCCCAGGCGGCCTCGGGGTCCGGGCGGTTGGCGCGCGTGGCGGCGAAGATGGCGTCCCAGAGCTTCGCCACCGCCACATCCTCCGGCACATCCGGGAAGACGCTGCGGGCCCAGGCGGCATTGGCGAAGGGCACCAGGGACCAGTTGATGGCGGAAGCCGTGATCAGCTCCAGCGCCGGGCGATAGGCCTTGGAACGGGCGCGGTTGGCGCGGGCGATCTTTTCCGGGTCCTGGCCCGCCAGCAGGTTGGGGTCGTCGCCCACGATGGCCAGCCGCGCGGCGCCGGAGCGGTAGGCGGCGGCCATGCCCTCGTACATCCAGCCGGGGGCGGCATCGAAGCTCTCCTCCCGCGCGTACTTGTAGCGGGCCAGGGCGGACTGGTCGTCGGCGAAGATGGTGGTGACCAGGGAGGCACCGGCCTTGTAGGCGGCCTCGGTGATCTTGCGGGCCAGCGGCAGGCTGTCGAGGCCGGCGGTCATCACCAGCTCCTGCCCCTCGGCCAGGTTCAGGCCGACGCGCACCGCGACCTCCGCCAGCTTGTCCAGCCGCGTGTCCGTGCTTGGAATATGGGTGTCCATGGCCTAAGGCTCCTCGGAATTCGCTGTTGGGATTGCCGCGCCGGGACGCGGTGGTGTCAAGCCTGGGCGGGGCAGGTCAGAGGCCGATGCGCCCCCAGGCCTCGCGCTCCTCGGCCAGGACGGCGGCGTGGCCCAGCGCCAGCGCGGCGCCGCCACCCAGCAGCCGCATGGGCAGCGGCGGCTTGCGGGCGCCGAAGCGCACCACCTGGGCCTTCTCGCCGAAGCGGCGGCGGATTTCCGATGACGCATCGCCCAGGCGGTCCACCAGCCCGAGCGGCAGCGCCTCCCGCCCCGTCCAGAAGCGGCCGGTGAAAAGCTCCTCCTCCGGTGCCGTTAGCTTGGCGCCGCGCCGGGCGCGAACCCAGTCCTTGAACTCGCGGTGGATGGAGGAAAGCAGTTCCTCCAGCCGCTCCTGCTGCTCCGGCTGCACTGGGCGGAAGGGGTCCAGGAAGGATTTCTGCCCCCCCGCCGTGGTCAGGCGCCGCTCGACGCCCCAGCGCCCCATCAGGTCCTGCACCCCGAAGCTGGCGGAGATGACGCCGATGCTGCCGACGATGCTGGCGCCATCAGCCACGATCTCATCCGCCGCGCAGGCCAGCCAATAGCCGCCCGAGGCCGCCGCATCCTCCACGCAGGCGATGACGGGCACCTTCTTTTCCTCCGCCAGCCGGCGGATGCGGGCGCCGATCAGCGCCGATTGCACCGGCGAGCCGCCGGGCGAGTTGATGGCCAGCACCACCCCCGCCAGCCGCTTCAGGGCGAAGGCGCGGTCCAGGATGGGGCCGACATGCTCGATATTGAGGGCGGGGCCGCCGACGGGGCCGCCCCGGGCGGCGATGACACCCGCCAGCCGCACCGTGGCGACGCGGGGCTGGCGGGAGAGGAAGGGGATGCGCATGCCACAGAGATGTCCACCCTTCCCGCCCCCGACAAGCCATGGCAGTGAATGCGGCTGACACCGGCCCGAGGAGTTCCTTGCTATGAAGACACGCGCTGCGGTTGCCTGGGAGGCGGGCCAGCCGCTTTCGG
>NZ_JACTUZ010000110.1 GCF_014490445.1 Pseudoroseomonas ludipueritiae
GGCGGCAGGGGCGGAAGCCGGCGGCCTCGGCCTCGGCGGCGGTCGCGTGGAAGCGCACCTGGGCGGGGCCCGGGCGGCGGGCGGCGCAGGAGGGGTGGCAATAGATGCCGGTGCTGCGCACGGAATAGACGAAGCCACCATCGGCGGCCGCGTCACGCGCCACCAGCCGGGCCCAGCGCGGGTCCAGTTCGGTGGCGGAGGGGGCAAGGGTGAGGTTCTGGGTCATGATGCGGCCAGGTTGGATCATACCGCCGGCCCGCTCACTCCGCCGCCTGCTTTCAAACTGAATCCCGGTTCCGCAGCCAGGACAGCAGCGCCAGGGCCAGCACCACGGCGGCGATCAGCGCCACCGCGACCATGCCGGTGATGATCGCGAAACCTGGCGCATCCGCCGCCACCAGCACCCCGGTGATGGCGGTGGCGACGACCAGCAGCAGTCGGATCAGCAGCGACATGGCCCCTCTCCTTCAGGCGGCGCAATCACCGCTTGCTGTTTCTACCGCATCGCGGTCCCGCAGTTCCACACGTTGCGCGCTGGGCAGGGCGATCAGCCCCTGGCGGCGGAACTGGCTGAAGATGCGGCTGACGGTCTCGATGGTCAGCCCCAGGTGGTCCGCGATGTCCTGGCGCGACATCGGCAGGTCGAAGCGCCGGTCGCCGCCGGCGCGCTCGGCCATTTCCAGCAGGAAGGAGGCCAGCCGCTCCGCCGCCGTCTTGCGGCCCAGCACCATCAGGCGGCGCTGCGCCGTCTCCAGGCTGCGGCAGGCGAGGTCGTAAAGGCCACGGGCGGCGGCGAGGTCGCGCACGGCCTCGGCCTCCAGCTGCCGGCGCGGGAAGCGCAGCAGGATGGCGTCGCCCACCGCCTCGGCCGAAAGCAGATGCGCATCCCGCCCATCCAGGCCCAGCAGGTCGCCGGGCAGGTGGAACTCGGCCACCTGGCGGCGGCCATCGGGCATCAGCGCCAGGCTGCGGACGCAGCCGGCCATGACGCGATAGACATGGCTGGCGGCATCGCCGGCCAGGAAGAGGCTCTGGTCGCGGCGCAGCGTCACGGTGGTGCCGGTCAGCGCCATCCCGGCCAGGCCCATCCCGGCCATGGCGGGCAGCGGCATCCCGCCGGTCCGGACCCCGATCGTTGCATCGCGCGGCAGCATTGGTTAACCCCCTGGCATCTCGTGTGGCGGAGAATGCGTGCCGCCACAGCTTCCGACTATTCGTGTCTTCCCCATCCGGGATTCTACGTATGGGCCGCATTCCGGTCTTTGCCTGTCCATGACCGCACCGCTCGATGACACCGCCTGGCGCCTGACGGTGGAGGCCGCCGGCCTCGGCGCCTTCTCCTGGGACACGGGGGCAGACCGCGTGCGGCTTTCCGGCCCCCTGGCGCTGCTGTTCGGCCCGCCGGCGGAGCAGGCAGGATTGGCAGGCTTTCTCTCCCTGCTGCCGGAGGACCAGCGCACCCCCGTCGGCGCCGCGCTGCGCCATGCGCGCGACACCGGCGGCGCCTGGGACACCGCCTTCCGCCTGGATGTGGCCGGCGGCACCGGGCTGCGGCTGCGCCTGGCCGGCACCGGCTGGCCGGAGGAAGCGCCGCAGCACCTGCTGGGCGTGCTCTCCCGGCTGGAGGACCCGCCGGCGCCGGACGAGCAGGACGCGCATGTCCGCTCCATCCTCGATACCGTGCCGGACGGCATGATCGTGATCGACGAGCACGGCATCATCCGCGCCTTCTCCGCCGCCGCCGAACGCATCTTCGGCTTTTCCTCGGCCGAGGTCTGCGGCCGCAATGTCAGCCTGCTGATGCCCTCCCCGCACCGGCAGGCGCATGACGGCTATCTCGCCCGCTATGCCCGGACGCGGGAGCGGCGGATCATCGGCATCGGCCGCACCGTGACGGGCCAGCGGCGGGATGGCAGCACCTTTCCGCTGGAACTGGCGGTGGGCGAGGTGCGGCGCGCCGGCGCGCGCCTCTACACCGGCTTCATCCGCGACCTGACCGACCGCCAGCGCACGCAGGAGGAGATGCAGGAACTGCAGGCGGAACTGCTGCATGTCTCCCGCCTCAGCGCGCTCGGCCAGATGGCGACGACGCTGGCGCATGAACTGAATCAGCCGCTGACCGCCGTGACGAATTATCTCAGTGCCGCGCAGCGTCTTTTCGCCGCCGGCAACCAGCCGGCGCGTGTCGGGGAGGCCATGGGCAAGGCGGCCGACCAGGCGCTGCGGGCCGGCGAGATCATCCGCCGCCTGCGCGAGTTCGTCGCCACCGGGGAAAGCGAGAAGCAGGGCGAGCCACTGACCACGCTGGTGGAGGAAGCCACCGCCCTCGCCTTCATCGGCGCCCGCCAGCGCGGCGCCACCGCCACGCTGCATGTGGCGCCGGATTGCGGGCTGGTGCTGGTGGACAAGATCCAAGTGCAGCAGGTGCTGCTGAACCTGATCCGCAATGCCATCGAGGCGGTGGACAGCCTGGCGCGGCAGGAAGTGACCGTGGCGGCGCGGCGGGAGGGCGGCATGGTCGAGGTTTCCGTCGCCGATACCGGCACCGGACTGGCGCCGGAGGTGGAGGCGCAGCTCTTCCGCCCCTTCGTCACCACCAAGCGCGGCGGCATGGGCGTCGGGCTTTCCATCTGCCGCTCCATCATCGAGGCGCATGGCGGCCGCATCTGGGCCGAGCCCAACCCCGGCGGCGGCACCGTCTTTCGCTTCACGCTGCTGGGCCTGGAGGAAGAGGAGGTGGCGCCATGAAGCCCGAAGCCCCGGTCCATGTGATCGATGATGACGAGGCGGTGCGGGATTCCCTGGGCCTGCTGCTGGCCTCCGCCGGGCATGAGGTGGTGCTGCACGAATCCGCCGCCAATTTCCTCAGCGTCGCCGCGCCCGGCGCCTGCGTGGTCAGCGACGTGCGGATGCCCGAGATGGACGGGCTGGCGCTGCAACAGGAACTGGCCCAGCGCGGCATTCCCGTGCAGCTCATCTTCATGACCGGCCATGGCGACGTGCCGGTGGCGGTGCGCGCCCTGAAGGCCGGCGCCATGGACTTCCTGGAGAAGCCCTTCGCCGAGGAAGCCCTGCTGGCGGCCGTGCGTGGCGCGCTGGAGGCCGGCCAGGCACGGCAGGAGGAGACCCGCCAGCGGGAAGACATCCGCCGCCGCCTGGACAGCCTGACGCCGCGGGAGCGCGAGGTGCTGGACGGGCTGGTGGCCGGGCAGGCCAACAAGGCCATCGCCCAGGACCTGGGCATGAGCCCGCGCACCGTGGAAGTGCACCGCGCCCGGGTGATGGAGAAGATGGGGGCGCAGAGCCTGTCGCATCTGGTGCGGCAGACCCTGGCCGCCACCGGGAAGGCTTGAGGCAGGTCAAGAACCTCTGCCGCCTGGCCGGTTATGGATGATGGGGCGGGCACTGTCCCGCCCCACCCCTGCCCCAGGACGCCTGCCTGCCATGCCCACCGCCGGAAGCCATGTCGTGATCGTTGATGACGACCCGGATGTCTGCGACGCGCTGCGCTTCCTGCTGGAAGCCGATGGCCATGCCGCGCGCGGCTATGCCTCGGCGCCCGAGTTCCTGCGCGCGGCGCCAGGAGAGAACATCGCGTGCCTGGTGCTGGACTACCGCCTGCCGGACCGCAACGGGCTGGACCTGGCGCGGCAGGCGCGGGCGCTGGGCATCGCGGCGCCGATCCTGCTGATCGCCGGCAGCCCGGACCCGGGGCTGCAACAGCGCGCCGCGCGCCTTGGCATCCGGCATGTGCTGGCCAAGCCCCTGGCGGATGACACCTTGCTGCAAGCCATCCGCGACAGCCTGCCGCCTCACGGCCCCGCCGGGGTCCATACGGTTTCGTAAGACGTTTCCATCATGCTCCGGTTCCGCAACGAAGCGCGACCGGAGACGACCGATGAACCTGAGCCAATTCAAGATCGGCCACCGCGTGGGCGCCGGCTTCGGGGCACTTCTGGCCCTGACATGCGGCGTGGCGGCCCTGGGCTGGCTGCAACTGGGCTATGCCAGCGATGACATCGCCACCTACCGTTCCCTGGCCCGCAACAACAACAGCATGTCGGAACTGCAGGTGGGGCTGCTGCAGGCGCGGGTCTCCGTGAAGGACTTCCTGCTGCACCCGGCGCCGGAGCGGCAGGCGCGCGTGGAGGCCGAGCTGGCCGGCGCGCGCGGCGCCCTGGGCGGCCTGATCAGCAGTATCCGCAGCCCGGAGCGGCGGCGCCAGCTGACCGAGGGGCAGGAGGCGCTGGAGCACTACAGCCAGGCCTTCACCGAGATCGCCAGCCTGCTGGCCCGGCGTGAGCGTGTGACGCGGGAGAAGCTGGATGCCATCGGCCCCGAGGCGGAGCGGCTGCTGGGCACGGTGGTGGAGCGCGGCGGAACCGAGCCCACCGCCAGCCATGCCGCTGAAGAAGCGCGCCGCCACCTGCTGCAGGGCCGCCTGCAAGCGCAGCGTTACGAAATCCTGGCCGACGACTCCACCGCCGCCCGGCTGCGCGATGCGCTGGGCCAGGCCAGCGCGCAGCTGGCGGTGTTGAAATCCCTGCCCGCCGGCATTGCCCAGCAGGACCTGTCGCGGGCCGAGGCGCTGATCGCGGCTTATCGGTCGGGGTTCGAGGAGAAGGTCAGCCTGACCGGCGAGGTCAAGGCGGCCATCGCCTCCCGGCTGGATGCCAACGGCATCCGGGTGAACCAGCTCTTGAGCGAGACGCGGCACTCCAACCAGGCGACACAGAACGCGCTGGGCGCCGCCACCAGCGCGGCCAATGAGGATGCGCGCCGGCTGCTGCTGGTGGTCTCGCTGGCAGCGGCGCTGCTGGGCATCCTAGCGGCCTGGGCCATCGGGCGATCCATCACCCGGCCGGTGAAGGCCATGACCGCCGCCATGCAGGAACTGGCCGGCGGCAAGACCGCAACGCCGGTGCCGGCGCTGGAGCGTGGGGACGAGGTCGGCGGCATGGCGCGCGCCGTGCAGGTCTTCAAGGAGAACATGGTCCGCGCCGCCGAACTCTCCGCCGCGCAGCAGGCGGAGCAGGAGGCCAAGGCCGCCCGCGCCACCCGGCTCGATACGCTGACACAGGGCTTCGAGCAGAGCGTGGGGCAACTCGCCGGCATGCTCTCCGCCGCCTCCACCCAATTGCATTCCACCGCGCAATCCATGACCGGCAGCGCCGGCACCGCGACGCAGCAGGCGGAGACGGTGACCTCCGCCGCCCTGGCGGCTTCCGCCAATGTGCAGACGGTGGCGGCCGCGGCGGAGGAGCTTTCGGCCTCCATCGCCGAGATCACGCGGCAGGTGTCGCAATCCGCCAGCGTGGCCAGCCGCGCCGCGGCCGATGCCCGCCGCACCGACCAGACCGTGCGCGCCCTGGCGGAAGGTGCCAGCCGCATCGGCGAGGTGGTGCACATGATCAACGACATCGCCAGCCAGACCAACCTGCTGGCGCTGAACGCCACCATCGAGGCGGCCCGGGCCGGCGAGGCCGGCAAGGGCTTCGCGGTCGTGGCCAGCGAGGTGAAGACCCTGGCCAGCCAGACCGCCCGCGCCACCGAGGAAATCGGCAGCCAGATCGGCCAGATCCAGGCCGCGACGCGCGAGGCGGTGCAGGCCATCGAGAGCATCGCGGGCACCATCGACGAGGTGAACCAGATCGCCGGCGCCATCGCCGCCGCCGTCGAGGAACAGGGCGCCGCGACGGAGGAGATCGCCCGCAACGTGCAGCAGGCGGCCAGTGGCACGGAGGCGGTGACGCGCAGCATCGGCACCGTCAGCCAGGCGGCGGGGGAGACCGGGCATGCCGCCAGCGACGTGCTGCAGGCGGCGGGCGAGCTGTCCCGCCAGTCGGAGCGCCTGGGGACGGAGGTCCGCAGCTTCCTCTCGGGCGTCAAGGCGGCGTGAGGCGGGCCGGGGCTGCCGCCGCGCTCTTCACGCTTGGCGGCGCCCTGGCAGTTCCCCTGCCCCATGCCAGCCCGCCGCGCTATCAAGGGCGCGGTGGAACGGGGGATGGTGCGATGCTGCTACGCGCGGGTATGCCGTTGCTGTTGCTGGGGCTTTTGTCGGGCTGCGCCCTGCCGGATGCCGGGCCCGCCTGGGACGGGCGCCGGGGCTACGACGGCAGCGGCGATTATGGCTACGACGTCAATGCCTCCCGCGCCGAGGCCCGCGGCTACCTGGCGCAGGCCAGCCACAACTACGTGGTGCCCGGCACGCCGGACGATCCCTGGGGCCCCTATATCCAGGAAGCCGCCAGCCGCTTCGGCCTGCCGGAGCGCTGGGTGCGGGAAGTGATGCGGCAGGAATCCGGCGGTCGGCTGACCTTCGGCGATGGCTCGCTCATCACCTCGCCCGTGGGTGCCATGGGGCTGATGCAGGTGATGCCCGCGACTTATGACCGGCTGCGCCCGCGCTTCGGCCTGGGGCCCGACCCTTATGAGCCGCGCGACAATATCCTCGCCGGCACCGCCTATCTGCGGGACATGTATGACCGCTTCGGATCGCCGCTGTTCCTGGCGGCCTATAATGCGGGGCCGGAGCGCGTGGCGCTGTACCAGATCGGCGCCAAGATCCTGCCGGACGAAACCGAGAACTACATGGCCAGCATCTCGTCCCGCCTGGGCGAGCCCTATGCCAGGGCGCCGCGAAGCGGCCTGGCGGAGTTGGCGGCGGCAGCGCCCGCCACCGACTACAACGACCCGCTCAACCGCGCTTACGAGGGCGGCGGGCTGGTCACCTCCTTCGAGCCCACGGGCGGCATGGCGATGGCCGCGCCGCCCGTGGACTACAATGACCCCATCAACCGCGCCTATGAGGGCGGCGGGCTGGTCATGCGGTAGCTGCCCAGCCACGCCGCCTGCGGGGTGGGACGCAGGCCGCGCGCCGCCACCCGCCGATTACCGGCTCAACGCTTCACGGGGCGGATGTTCATCGCCAGCGTGTCCTCGTCGGCACGCGGGGTGATGGTGACGCGGTCCTTGCGCATGGCCCAGGCGGTGACGATGCCGGCGATAGGCAGGGAGGGACGCTCCTTCGCCACGATGGCCGCCGCCTGCTCCAGCAACCCACGGCGCTTGGCCTCGTCCATCTCCGCGCCAGCGGCCTCGATGATCTTGTCCAGTTCCGGATTGCTGTAGCCACGCATGTTGAAGGCGCCCAGCTTGGTCACCGGGTCATTGGTATGCACCAGGGAAGAGAGCGTGTAATTCGCCTCGCCCGTCAGGGTGCCCCAGCCCGCCTGGTAGAAGGAGAACTCACCGCGCGTGCGCGCCGGGGCCCAGACGGCGCCGGGCTGTGCATTGGCCTGCGCGTCGATGCCGATGGCGGCCAGCATCTGCGAGATGGAGGTGCCCACGGCACGGTCGCCCGGCAGGCCGTCATTGGTGAAGTTGAAGGGCACGCGGAAGCCGTTCTCGAAGCCCGCCTCCTTCAGCAGGGCGCGGGCGCGCTGCACATTGGGCTTCGTCGCCGTCAGGCTCTTGTTGTAGCCAAAGATATTCGGCGTCACGAGCTGCGTCGCCGGCTTGCCCATGCCCTCCATGGCGATCTCGGCCAGGGTCTCACGGTCGATGGCCAGATCGATGGCCTCCCGCACCCGCGCATCCAGGAAGGGGTTGGCGTTCAGCGCCGCGCCGTTGCGCGCCGTAATGGTGGGCGTGGAAGGGCGGAAATCGAAATCGACATAGAACATATAGGCGCTGTCGGCGCGCGTGATGGCGAGCTTCGGGTCACGCTCCAGCGTCGGCACATCGGCGGCCGGGGCGCGGGAGATGATGTCCACCTGCCCCGCCTTGAGCTGCGCCACGCGGGTGGTGTCGTTCGGCAGTTCCTTGCGGATCACCCGCTCCCAGGGCTCCTGGCCGCCCCAGTAGCCATCGAAGCGCTCCAGGACCATCTGCTCCTTCGGTGTCCAGGACACGAAGCGATAGGGGCCGGTGCCGATGGCGGCCTTGCCGGTGTTGAAGCCCTCGTTCGCCGTCTCGCGGGTCGAGAAGTCCTTCGCTACCCGGTGAGAGACCACGAAGAGCCGCACGAAGTCGTTCGGCAGCGTCGGCGCCGGGCCATTGGTGGTGACGCGGATGGTGTAGGGATCGACGATGGCCGTTTCCTTCACCCGCCGCACATAGATCGTCGCCGGATTGGGGCCGGTGACATTGGGAATGCGCTCGATCGAGAACTTCACGTCCTCGGCGGTGAAGTCGGAGCCGTCATGGAACTTCACGCCGCGGCGCAGCTTGAATTCCCAGGTGGTGTCGTCGATCGCGGTCCAGCTTTCCGCCAGGCCTGGCTTCAGCTCCAGGTCGTTGCCGGAGACCACCAGCGTGTCGAAGACATGCTTCAGCGCCTCGGCGCTGACGGCGCTGGCGGTGAAATGCGGGTCGATGGAAAGTGGCCCGGCCCGCACGCCCACTGTCAGCGTATCCGCCAGCGCGGCGGGGGAGAGCGCCATCAGCGGCAACGCCGCCATCCAGCCCGCGAGAGCGCCGCGGGTGAGCCAGTTGGAGCGGATCGTCATGATGCTTCCTCGTTCTCGCAGGCCTCGTTCCATTGCGGGGAGGCCACCACAATCTTGGTCAGCAGCGCGTGCAGCATATGCTGCTCGGCGGGGCTCAGGGCAGCCACCATGGCCTGCTCCCGCTCCACCATCGGCGGGATCGCCTCGTCCACGATGGCGCGCCCGGCGGCGGTCAGGCGCAGCACGAAGCTGCGCCGGTCCTGGGAGTCGGTCGCGCGCCGCACCAGCTTGCGGCGCAGCAGCACCTGGATGGCACGGCTGATGGTGTTCTTGGCGAAGGCGGAGGAAAGGCTGATCTCCGTCGCCGTCAGCCCATCCTTCAGCCGCAGCGCATAGATCACCACCACTTCCGGCCGCTTCAGCCCATGCTGCGCCTCGATGGCGGAATAGACATGGCGGTTGAAGCCGGCGGCGATGAAGTTGACGCGGAAGGACAGCCAGCAGGGGTTCTGCCAGAGCTGCACCGCCAGCAGGGGCGGCAGGCCGGTGGCCTCCTCCGGCATGGTGGCGGTGTCGTCCTTGAAGGCCAGTTTCACTCTGCGTATTCCAAGCTTTCCCGGACCTCGCGCAGCGCGACGCCACGCGGGAGATCGTTCCAGCTGGAACTTGACACTACGCTAAATCAGCCGTCAATCTCCGGAACAAGTTCCAGACGGAACTATTTCACCCTGTCCCGGAGAACAGCTTTCCGCATGCGCGTCGCCGCGATGAACTGGATGGAGATGGAGGCGCAGGCGGCACGGGACGACCGCTGCGTGCTGCCGATCGGCAGCACCGAGCAGCACGCCTATCTCAGCCTCTGCACCGACATGATCCTGGCGGAGCGCGTCGCCGCCGAAGCCGCCGAGCCACTGGGCGTGCCGGTTTTCCCCGTGCTGCCCTATGGCATGGTGCCCGGCTTCGCCGCCTATCCCGGCACGGTTTCCCTAAGGATGACCACCTACATCGCCGTGCTGGGCGATATCCTGGAAAGCCTCTATCGCGGCGGCTTCCGCCGCATCGTGGTGGTGAATGGCCATGGCGGCAACAGCCCCATCGCCGGCTTCTTCGCGGAATGGTTGGGGCAACGCGCCGATGCGCAACTGAAGCTGCATGACTGGTGGCGCGCGCCCCTGACGCTGGAGAAGGTGCGCCAGACGGACCCGGAAGCCTCCCATGCCTCCTGGATGGAGAACTTCCCCTGGACGCGCCTGCCCGGCCGCCCAAAGCCGGAGGGCGTGAAGCCCCGCGCGGCGCTGGAGCGCATGGCCCGCGTCAATCCCGCCATCCGGCGGGAGATCCTGGGCGACGGCAATTTCCACGGGCGCTACCAGCGCGAGGATGCCGAGATGCTGGCCATCTGGGACGTGGCCGTGGCCGAAACCCGTTCCGTGATCGGCGGGGATTGGGGCTGAGATGCTGGGCTTCATCTCCAGCCGCATCATCCAGGCTGTGGCCGTGATGCTGGCCATGTCGATGCTGGTCTTCCTGGGCGTCTTCGCCATCGGCAACCCCATCGACGTGATGCTGGCGCCGGATGCGACGCAGGAGATCCGCGCCCAGGCCATCGCCTTCTACGGCTTCGACCGCCCGATCTGGGAGCAGTACCTGCGCTTCCTCGGCCGCCTGGTGCAGGGGGATCTCGGTTCCTCCTTCGTCTACAACATCCCGGTGATGCAACTCATCCTGTCGCGCCTGCCTGCGACGCTGGAACTGACGCTGATCGCGGTGATCAGCGCGACGCTGATCGGTGTGCCGCTCGGCATGTATGCCGGCTACCGCCCGGATGCGCCGCTGTCGCGTTTCATCATGGCCTTCTCCGTACTCGGCTTTTCCGTGCCGACCTTCTGGATCGGGCTGGTGCTGATCCTCACCTTCGCCGTCACGCTCGGCTGGCTGCCGGCCGGCGGGCGTGGTGAAACCGTCACGGTCCTCGGCCTGGAATGGAGCTTCCTGACCGCCGATGGCTGGAAGTTCCTGCTGCTGCCGGCGCTGAACCTGGCGCTGTTCAAGCTCTCGATGATGATCCGCCTCGCGCGCTCCGGCACGCGGGAGATCATGCTGTCGGACACGGTGAAGTTCGCCCGCGCCGCCGGCATCTCGGAATGGGGCGTGCTGCGGCACCATGTGCTGCGGCTGATCCTGGTGCCCATCGTCACGGTCTTCGGGCTGGAATTCGGCTCCACCCTGGCCTTCGCTGTGGTGACGGAAACCATCTTCTCCTGGCCTGGGCTGGGCAAGCTGATCATCGAATCCATCGGCTCGCTGGATCGGCCCGTGATGGTCGCCTACCTCGTGCTGGTGGCGCTGCTCTTCATCACCATCAACCTGCTGGTGGACCTCGCCTACGCGGCGCTGGACCCGCGCATCCGCCGGGGGCGCAACGCGTGACGCTGAATCCGAACCTCCGCCGTTTCTTCAGCGAATTCGCCGAGAACAAGGTGGCGCTGGTCGCTGCCATCATCGTGCTGGCCATCGTGCTGCTGGCGCTGCTGGCGCCGCTGGTGGCGCCGCAGGATCCCTATGACCTCGCCAGCCTGACGCTGCGCGACGCCCGCCGCCCGCCCGGCTATGTCGGCACCCAGGGCTACACGCATCTGCTGGGCACCGATGCTCAGGGGCGCGACCTGCTTTCCGCCATTCTCTACGGGTTGCGCATTTCCTTGCAGATGGGGCTGGTGGCGGGGGCCATCGCCTTCGCGCTGGGCGCCACCATCGGCACCACCGCCGCCTATCTCGGCGGGCGGGTGGAGGCGGTGCTGATGCGCATCGTCGACCTGCAGCTTTCCTTTCCCGCCATCCTGCTGGCCTTCGTGCTGGCGGCGCTGCTGGGCCAGGGGCGCTGGCCGCTGACGGCGGCACTGGTGGCGGCGCAATACGCCTATTTCGCCCGCACCGCGCATGGCGCCGCCGTGGCGGAACGGCAGAAGGATTACGTGGAAGCCGCGCTCTCCACCCCCCTGCCCGGCCGCACCGTGGTGCTGCGCCATATCCTGCCCAATTGCATGGCGCCGCTGCTGGTGGTGGGCACGGTGCAGGTGGCCAGCGCCATTTCGCTGGAAGCCACGCTCTCCTTCCTCGGCGTCGGGCTGCCGCCGACGGAGCCTTCGCTGGGCATGCTGATCTCCAACGGCTTCCAATACATGCTCTCCGGCCGCTACTGGATTTCCATCTATCCCGGCGTGGCGCTGATCGTGCTGATCATCGCCATCAACCTCGTCGGCGACCAGATCCGCGACCAGTTGAACCCGAGGCTGCGGCGATGAGCGCACCCCTTCTCGAAGTCCGCGACCTCGCCACGCATTTCTTCACCCGCGCCGGCGTGGTGAAGGCGGTGGACGGCATTTCCTTCACGCTCAACCCTGGCGAGGTGATGGGGCTGGTGGGGGAATCCGGCTCCGGCAAAAGCATCACCGGCTTCTCGCTGCTGGGGCTGGTGGATGCACCGGGGCGCATCGTCGCGGGCTCCGTCAAGCTGAACGGGCAGGAACTGGTCGGGCTGCCGCAGGCGCAGCTTCGGCGCATCCGCGGCAAGACCATGTCCATGGTCTTCCAGGACCCGGCGATGACGCTGAACCCGGTGCTGACGGTGCGCCGGCAGATGCGGCTGGCGCTGGCGGCGCATGAGCGCATGTCCGATGCCGCCGCCAGTGCACGCTGCGTCGATGTGCTCTCCCGCGTCGGCATTCCCGATGCGGCGCGCAGGCTGGATTCCTACCCGCATGAATTCTCCGGCGGCATGCGGCAGCGCGTAGCGCTGGCCATCGCCCTGCTGCACCGCCCCGCCGTGATCGTGGCGGACGAGCCGACCACCGCGCTCGATGTCTCCATCCAGGCGCAGATCCTGGCGGAGATGAAGGATCTGGTGCGGGAGAGCGGCACGGCGCTGATCTGGATCAGCCATGACCTCGCCACCGTCTCCTCCCTCGCCGGCAAGCTGGCGGTGATGTACGCGGGCCGCATGGTGGAAACTGGGCCGACCGGCACCGTGCTCTCCGCCCCGCGCCACCATTACACGCGCGGGCTGCTGGATTCCCTGCCCTCCCAGGCCGAGCCGGGGCAGGACCTGCGGCAGATCCCGGGCTCCACGCCCTCGCTGCTCGGCCTGCCGCCGGGCTGCCCCTTTGTCTCCCGCTGCCCCGCCGGCACCGCCACCTGCGCCCAGGTCTCGCCCGAGATCACCTGGGAAGGCGGGCGCGGCTTCCGTTGCCATCATCCGCTCGTGGAGGCCCTGGCATGACGCCGCTGGTTTCGCTTGAAGGCGTCAGCAAGGTCTTTGGCAAGCGCGCCACGCTGTCGCAGCGCATCAACATGGCGCTGGGCCGTGGCGAAGGGCCCACGCGGCTGCGCGCGGTGCAGGATGTGGACCTCTCGCTCCAGGCCGGTGAGGCGCTGGGGCTGGTGGGGGAATCCGGCTGCGGCAAATCGACGCTGGGCCGGGTCGTGGCCGGCATCCACGTGCCCAGCAGCGGCACCGCGCGCATCGGCGGCCAGGCGCCCATGGCGCATGGGCACAAGGCCACCACGCGCGTGCAGATGGTCTTCCAGGACCCCTTCGCCTCGCTGGACCCGCGCATGCGCGTGGGGCAGGCCATCGCGGAAGGGCCCGTGGCGCATGGCCTGACGACCCAGGCGGCGTCGCGGGATTATGTGGCGCGCTGGCTGGAACAGGTCGGGCTGCCGCGCGACTACGCCGACCGCTTCCCGCACCAGATGTCCGGCGGGCAGCGCCAGCGCATCGCCATCGCCCGTGCGCTGGCCATGCAGCCGGATGTGCTGGTCTGCGACGAGCCCGTGGCCTCCTTGGATGTTTCCATCCAGGCGCAGATCGTCAATCTCTTCCTGAAGCTGCGGCGGGAGCTGCGGCTGACCATGCTCTTCATCAGCCATGACCTGGCGGTGGTGCGGCATCTCTGCGACCGTGTCGCTATCATGTACCTCGGCCGCATCGTGGAGATTGGGCCGGCGGCGCAGGTCTATGCCGCGCCGCGCCACCCCTATACCCAGGCTTTGCTGGACAGCGTGCCGAAGCTGACGCTGGACCCAGATTCCGTCAGCTTCAAGCCAATCAAAGGGGAATTGCCGTCTCCCCTGCGTCCGCCGCCGGGCTGCCCCTTCCATGCCCGCTGCCCGAGGGCCACGGAACGCTGCGTGGCGGAGCGCCCGGCGCTGCGGCCGCTCTCACCGGGCTGGGAGGCGGCCTGCCACTACGCCTGAGGGCGCCTCAGCCCTTCTGCAGCGCCTCGCGGTGGATGCCGGTCCAGGCCACGCCATCGGCGGCGATGGTGCCGCGATACATGCCGCTGCTGTTGAAGGGCAGCGAGACGCGACCGGCGGCATCGATGGCGATCAACCCGCCGGAGCCGCCGATCTTGCCCAGTTCCTCCACCACCGTTTCCGCCGCGACCTCCAGCGTGTCGCCGCGGTAGCGCATGCGCGCCGCGATATCATGCGCGGCGGCCCAGCGGATGAAGTATTCGCCATGGCCGGTGGCGGAGATGGCGCAGGTCTCGTTCTCCGCCCAGGTGCCGGCGCCGAAGACCGGGCTGTCGCCCACGCGACCCGGCAGCTTCGCCGTCATGCCGCCGGTAGAAGTCGCGGCGGCCACATTGCCGAACCTGTCACGCGCCACGGCGCCAACGGTGCCGTGCTTGGCTTCATCGTCCCGCGTATCGGCGGCGGCGGAGGCCTGGCGGGCCAGCTCGTCCTTCAGGGTCTGCCAGCGGCGCTCGGTATAGAAATACTCCTCCGGCGCGAAGGCCACGCCCTGGGCGCGGCAGAATTCCAGCGCGCCCTCCCCCACCAGCAGCACATGCTCGGAGCGTTCCATCACCGCACGCGCCGCCTGCACCGGGTTGCGCGGGCCCATGATGCCGGCCACCGCACCGGCGGCTCGGTCCTCGCCGCGCATCACCGCCGCGTCCATCTCCTGCACGCCCGCGCGGGTGAAGACGGCGCCACGCCCGGCGTTGAAGAGCGGGTTGTCCTCCAGCGACATCACCGCCGCCGTGACGGCATCGATCGCGGTGCCACCGGCCGCCAGCACGGCATGGCCGGCGCGCAGGCTGTCGCGCAGCCCGGCATGGTATTGCGCCTCGGCCTCGGGGGTCATGGCATCGCGGCGGATGGTGCCGGCGCCGCCGTGGATGGCGAGCGCGAAGGTATCGGTCATCAGGGACAACTTTCCGGTTGGGGCATGGCGGGAACGGCCATGGTCCACATCCCTTCATAACCGCCAGGGTGGCGGCTGTCCCCTATGGCTCCTGCACCGAGAAAGGCACCCCTGCCAGCGATGCCAGCGCAACCAGGCCATCCCGCAGAGGCTCTGGCCCCGTGCCCAGCAGCAGGTGGCAGCAGGGCGGATCGCGGGAAAGCAGCAGCGCCGCCACAGGCACCGGCACGCGGCGCTGGATGCCATCGGCATCCTGGTGGCTGGCTTCGCCATCCGTGTGGCGCACGGTGGCGGCGCCGGGGCAGGTCGCGGCATCCCAGGGCCGCGCCTCCCCCACCACCAGCAGGAAAGGCTGTTCCAGGCCCAGGGCCATGCGGGCGGCGACGGCATGACGGGCGGAAGCCGCCTCGGCCAGCAGGGCGGCGGCTGGCGCCAGGATCATGGCCCCGGTGACAGCCGCGCGGGGCGGCAGGCCCGGTGGCAGCGGCCCGCCCCGCGTGGCCACCAGCGCCGCATAGCGGCCGGCGTGCTGGTGCAGCCAGCGCGTGCGTGGCGGCTCCATGGCCCCTGACGTGGCGGAAAGATCGATCGGCCAGGGCTCGGGCAGCAGCAGCCCGGCGGAGCGCAGGCGCAGCGCCGCCGCCGGGCCTGCGACACTGGCTTGCAGCAGCAAGGGCCCCTCGGCTTCCGGCAAGGGCAGGCCAAGCCGCGCCGGGCCATCCATTGGTGCCTCCAGCAGCGTGACGGCGGCGTCAGGCTGCCCGGCCGGGCCGCAGCGCAGCCGCAGGAAGAGCGGTGCTTCCGCCTTCAGCTCCAGCCTCAGGCGGCGGCTGCCGGCAGGCAACAACAGGCCCCATTCCTCTGCCACCGGATGCCCGCCGGGCTCCACGCCATAGGCCAGGCAGGGGCGGCGTGGCGTCACGGCGGGGCCCGGCCCAGCCCCGGCGGGAGCCAGGAGCCGGTCGGCCAGCAGCGGCCGCGGCACCGCGTCGGCTTCCGGCAGCAGGTCG
>NZ_JACTUZ010000111.1 GCF_014490445.1 Pseudoroseomonas ludipueritiae
CGAGGCGCTGCTGCGGCGGGAAGCCCGGCTGCGCGAGCTGGCAAGCGCCGGCCATGACGTCACGGCCGAGGCGGCGGCGCTGCTGCCCGAGCTGATCCAGCCGCAGGCCGACCTTGGCGAGGCCGCCACCCGCGCCAGCGGCCATGGCTACTTCGCCCTGGAAGCCGCCTGGTTCCGCTTCCTGCTGCGCCGCCGGGTGCAGGCCGGCCAGCCGCTGCCGCAGGCCGCCACCCTGCCGCTGCCCCTGCTCTGGCTGGAGCCGGACCTGATCTATGCCCTGGCCGGGCGCCAGGATGCCGCCATGCTGCTGCGCCTGCCGCTAACGGTGGAGGATGGCGGGCTCTTCTACCGCATCCCGGACCTCTGCATCCGGCGGAACCAGCCGGAGATGGGCCTGCCGATGGCGCGGATGGGCGAGGATTACTTCCGCCGCCGCGCCCAGGGCTTCAAGAGCCTGGAACTGAGCCTCAAGGCCGGCAGCCTGCAGGAAATGGCGGGCGACCGCGCGGCGGCGCTGGAAAGCTATGGCCGCGTGCTGGGCGAGGCCGCGGATGAAGGGCTGCTGCTGGCCGGGCTGCAACGCGCGCTTTCCCTGATTCCGGAGCAGCAGGGGCCGGGTGGCGCCGAGATGGCACCGCTGCTGCGCCGCCTGACGGCACGCGGGCCGCAGGTGCTGGCGGAAAGCCTGGCGCTGCTGCTGCACCGCGCCGCGGGCCTGGGGGACCAGTTGCAGCGGCGCGGGATGCAGGCCCTGACGGCGGCGCTGAACAACTGCGGCGCCCCGGGCATCACCATCCCGGCCGTGGCGCTGGGCGCGCCGGCGCTGGTCGGCCATCTGCTGCGCCATGGCGCCGCCGCCCTGCCGCGGGAGGAAGCGCCGGTCGCGGCGGTGGACAGGCTGGCGGCCTTTGCCTCCGGCTTCACCAATGTCCCCGCCACCGGCGCGCATCTGGCGGACCTGCTGCGCGCCGGGGACCAGGATGGCATCGCCGCCATCGGCGCCTTCATCACCCGCCGCTACGGCCAGCCCTTCCTGCGGCCGGAGCGGCCCGGCATCGTCACCGTGCTGAACACCGGCAATGTCGGCGATACGCTGCTCTACCTGGCGGGCTTCGCGGCCTTCAGCCACGCCTCCGGCCAGCCGGTGCATGTGCTGCACCGGGCCAGCCGCACCGCCCTGACCGAGTTCTTCGGCGCCGTGCCGGGCCTGAGCTTCGAGGCCATCCCCAATGACACGGAGGTGCCGGCGCCGCTGGCGCTGAACCGGCTGGCGCCGGGCAATGTCTCGCTCTTCTATGAGAATCCCTGGTTCCGCAGCCAGGAGCTGCGCCGGCTGGCCGATCCCGCGCTGGCCAGCAACTTCCTCTGGGACAAGCTGGCGGCGGTGATGCTCTCCGGCGCCCCGCTGCTGCCGGAGCGCATCCTGCCGGAGCGGCCACCGATCGCCCCGCCACCGTCCTGGGACGAGGCCGCCCGCCGGCGCTTCGCGGAACTGGGGCTGAAGCGGGGGCGCACGGTCTTTCTCTCGCCGCTGGCCAATACGCTCTTCTCCCTCACCTCCAGCCGCTTCAACCATTTCCGCGACATGTGGCGGGAGGCCATCGTGCTGTTCCGGGCCGCGGGCTTCACGGTGGCCATGAACGCCACCAACAACAGCGCGGCCGAGTCCCTCTTTGGCGAGGAAGGGGTGCCGGAACTGGACCTGGACCTGCGGGAACTGCCGGGCTTCGTGGCGGAATGCGGCTATTTCGCCGGGGTGCGCTCCGGCCTCTGCGACCTGCTGGCGCTCTGCGGGCTGGAGGGGGTGCAGGCGCGCAACATCTACATGCGCGGCGCCGAGCATTGCACCGGCCTGGCGGATTTCGGCATGGCGGAAGTGGTGGCCGATTTCACGGCGCATTCGCCGCGCGCCCTGGCCGAGGGGCTTTTCGCCGACTGGCTGGCCGCGCGCCCCTGAGGGGAAGCGCGCGGCCGCCGGTGGTCAGACCACCGTCAGCTTCACGTCCACGTTGTTGCGGGTGGCGTTGGAATAAGGGCAGACCTGGTGCGCCTTCTGCACCAGCGCCTCGGCCTGGGCCTTGTCCACGCCGGGCAGCGAGATCTCCAGCGCCGCGGTGATGCCGAAGCCGCCTTCCGAGCGCGGGCCGATACCCACGGTGGCCGTGACGGTGGCATCGTTCGGCACGCGCGGCAGGCTCTTGTCCTGCCCGGCCACGGCCTTCATGGCGCCCAGGAAGCAGGCGGAATAGCCGGCGGCGAAAAGCTGCTCCGGGTTGTTGCCGTCGCCGCTGCCGCCCATTTCCTTCGGCGGCGCCAGCTTCACGTCCAGCGAGCCATCCTTGGTGGTGGCACGGCCGTCGCGGCCGCCCGTGGCGGTGGCCGAGGTGGTGTATTTCACGTCAACTGGCATCGGTTTCTCTCCTGCAGGACGGCCAAGATGCCGCTCTTGCCCCGGTATGTCGGTGGCCCGCGCCGCCACACAAGGGGAAGCAACGCGGCACGATGCCGGGAGGATGCGCTCAGACCCGTTCCAGCGGCTGGTGCGGCGGGGGCGGCGGCTCGGCGCGCAGGGCATCGCCCGGGCAGAGGGTGCCGCCCCGCAGCACCACCGCCATGATGCCGGCCAGGCGCAGCAGCCGCCCTTCCGCATCCCGGTCCAGCAGGGCGCGCATCAGCCCGGGACGGAAAGCATCCAGTTGCGCGCAGGGATTGCGCAGGCCGGTGACGCGCAGCACCGCTCCATCGCCCAGATGCAGCAGCGTGTCGCGCGGCAGCGCCAGCAGGTCGAGCCCGGCGGTGGTGACATTCTCGCCGATATCGCCCGGCGCCAGCGCGAAGCCCCGATGCGCCAGTTCCGCCAGCATCTCGGCATGGAACAGATGCACCTGGCGCAGGTTGGGCTGGGTCGGGTCCGCCGCCACGCGGGAGCGGTGCTTCACCTGCTCCCCCGCATGGGCATCGCCTTCCACGCCCAGGCCGGCCAGCAGGGTGATGCTGCCGCAGGGTGGCTTGCTGAAGCCATGCACCGGGCTGCGCCCGACCGAGACGATCCTGCCTTGCATGCCCTGCCCTTCCGGCTGCCCGCCGGCTGGATGCCACTGCCGCGCGGCGGCGGAAAGCCGCTTTCACCACGGCACCCGGCTTTCCCCGCCCACGGCAGCGCCGGGTGCGGACAGGGCGCGGCACTTATCCGGGCAGGCTGGCGGCCGGGCCGGCGCCTTCACCGGCTGGCGCGGGCAGCGCGGCATCCTCCAGATCCACCGACTCGATGCGCCCGCCACGGCGGACGATCTTATCGGTGCTGATCTCGATCTGCCGGATATCGTCCTGCGCCTGGTCGAAATGCCGCTTCAGCCCGCCGACGCGGGCATTGAGGCGGGAGACATCCTCCACCAGCCGCCCCACCTCCTCCTGGATGCGGCCGGCCTGGGCGCGCATCCGCACATCCTGCATCAGCGCCCGCATCGCGCTCAGCATGGCCCAGAGCGTGGTGGGGGAGGCGACATAAACCCGCCGCCGCTGCGCCTCATCCACCACGGCCGCGAAGCCGGTGTGGAGTTCCGCGAAAACGGCCTCGGAGGGCACGAAGAGGATGGCGGCCTCCGCCGTCTCCCCCGCGATCAGGTATTTCCTCGAGATATCGTCCACATGCCTGCGCATATCGGCCGAGAACTGCCGCGAGGCGGCGGTGCGGGCGCCGACATCCTCGCCCGCGTCGCGCAGCGCCTGCCAGGCTTCCAGCGGGAACTTGCTGTCCACCACCACCGGCCCCGGCGGATGCGGCAGGCGGATCAGGCAGTCGCAGCGCGTGCCGTTGGAGAGCACATGCTGCCAGGAGAAACCCTCCGGCGGCAGGCGGTCCTCGATCAACTGCCGCAGTTGCATCTCGCCGAAGGCACCGCGCGCCTGCTTGTTGCCCAGGATGGAAGCCAGCGTGCCCACCTGCGTGCCCAGCGCCTCCATGTTCTGCCGGGCAGCGTCGATCACCGCCAGCCGCTCATGGATCTGCCCCGCCGTTTCCTGCGCCCGCTGCGCCTGTTCCGCCAGGCTACGGGAGAGCTTCTCCCCCTGCCCCGCCAGGGCGGCATCCAGCCGCTGGTTCTGCGCGGCAATGGCGCGGTTCAGTGACTCGGCCACCTGGGCCAGCCGGTCGGCGCTGGCCAGCCGGTCCTCGGCCATACGGCGGTTCTGGGCGGCGATGGCCTCGTCCATCCGCCTGGCGCCGCCCTCCAGCCGCTCCGCCAGGGTACGGTCCTGCTGCGCCAGCCGTTCCAGTGTTGAGCCCGCCAGCCGCTCCTGCGTCGCCGCCACCGCCTCCAGCTTGCCCGCCAGCAGCGCGAAAGCCTCGGTCGGATCGGCCGCCGCCGGGCGGCGCAAGGCCGCCACTGCCAGCAGCAGCACCAGAACCCCCAGGGCCGCCACGGCGATCAACAGCATGGTCTCAGACATCGTTCACCCTGCGTTCCTTGGGGCAGCATTCCCGCCTGGGAGCAGCCGGTGCAAGAGGTGAAAGAAAAAGGCCAGGGGATGAATTCCCCCGGACCCGCATCTTTCTTCTTCGAGTTCGCGTGCGGGCTCCAAAGGGAGTGAGAACTCCATCAGGAAGGGCCGGAGCGGGGGCAGGCCTAGCTAGGTGCGCTCCGGGGACTTGAGCGCCTGTGCCAGCACGCCTCCGCCAATGACAAGGAGGGCACCGAACAGGCTCCCAGGCGTCGGCGTGGCATGCAGGAAGAGAGCGTCGAGCGCCATGGCCCATAGCAGTCCCGAGAACTGCCAGGGCGCCAGCCGCGACGCCTCGCCCCGGTGCAGGGCCGCAGCGATGCTCGCCAATGCGGCGGTCTGAACGACGGTCACCACCACGACCGACCCGGCGGACAGGAGGCTGACGGGGCGCCAATCGGCAGCAACCGGCACAGCCAGCAGGACAACGCCGACCAGGGCGACCTGCATGATCGTGTCAAGCGTGGTGGCAACCTCACGCAGGCGGCGGATGAGGATCTGATAAACGGCATAGGTCAGCGCACCTGCGAAGGCCGCCGCGATACCGAACAGGCTGGCCTCCCCGCCCGGCTTCACGATCAGCAGCATGCCGGCGAAGCCGACCAAGGTTCCGAGCCAACGGCCGAGCGAGACTCGCTCGCGCAGGAAAAGACCGCCGAGCAGGGCGAGCAGGAGCGGTGCAGTGAAACCGAGGGCAGAAGCGGCGGTGACGGAGAGGAGGGTATAGGCAAGCACCGCGAGCGCATTCGAGGCGACGAGCGCGGCCGCCGCCGCTCTCTGCTGCCACGCCTCCTCGGGCCGCAACAGGCGGCGCCAGGTCATCCGGTTCCCTGGCCAGGAGGTGGCGGCCAGGCCGACCAGAAGGATCACGAAGCAGCGGAGGAAAGTGACCTGCAAGGGGCTCAGGCCGTGATCCGTGACCAAGTTCTTGGAGAGCGCGTAGCCCAGGACGTAGAGGAGCCCTGAAAGGACCGTGAGCCCGATGGCGGCCGAAGCCACCAAGCCCTGGCGCGTTTTCGTTCCGGCCTTCAAGGCTTCCAAGCCACTCTCCCCATCCCGTCAGGATCAGCTCAGTGCTGCGCCAGCACGGCAGCATCGTAGCCCTGGACAAGCTTGAAAAGGATGCTGGGACCTCCGCCCAGGCCATGGCCGCCCAACCTCCGGGGACCCATGACCTCCGGTCCCCATCATCCGGGCACAAAAAAACGGGTGCCGCCGCAGGCGCACCCGTGAACTCGCAGAATAAAGAAGGGGGCCTGGGGGAATTCATTCCCCCAGACTTTTCCCCGTCTCAGTGCCGGAAGTGGCGCATCCCCGTCAGCACCATGGCCAGCCCCGCCTCGTCCGCCGCCGCGATCACCTCATTGTCGCGGATGGAGCCACCCGGCTGGATCACCGCCGTGGCGCCGGCCGCCGCCGCCGCCTGCAGGCCATCCGCGAAGGGGAAGAAGGCGTCCGAGGCCACCACCGAGCCATGGGCCAGCGGCGCGGTGAGGCCGGCGGCCTTGGCGGCCTCGGCGCTCTTCCAGGCGGCGATGCGGGCGCTGTCCACCCGGCTCATCTGCCCGGCGCCGATGCCCACCGTCGCACCGCCCTTGGCATAGACGATGGCATTGGACTTCACATGCTTGCAGACGCGGAAGGCAAACAGCAGGTCGGCCATTTCCTGTTCGGTGGGGGCGCGCTTGGTCACCACCTTCAGCGTCTCGGCGGAGACGCGGCCGGCGTCGCGGGACTGGGCCAGGAAGCCGCCGGAGACGGAGCGGATGATGCGCCCCGGCGCCGCGGCGTCCGGCAGGCCGCCGGTCAGCAGCAGGCGCAGGTTCTTCTTGCGGGCGAAGATCGCCTTGGCTTCCTCATCCGCGTCCGGGGCCACCACGACCTCGGTGAAGATGGCGGAGATCTTCTCGGCCGCCGCCGCATCCAGCGGGCGGTTGGCGGCGACGATCCCGCCGAAGGCCGAGACCGGATCGCAGCGCAGCGCCAGGTCCCAGGCGGCTGCCATGCTGCCGGCGCTGGCCACGCCGCAGGGATTGGCGTGCTTGACGATGACGATGGAGGGCTGATCGAATTCGGCGACGCATTCGAAGGCGGCGTCGGTGTCGTTCAGGTTGTTGAAGGAGAGTTCCTTGCCCTGCACCTGGGTGGCCGTCGCGATGCCGGGGCGGTTGCTGCCATCGGTGTAGAAGGCGGCCTGCTGGTGCGGGTTCTCGCCATAGCGCAGGGTCTGCTTCAGGATGCCGGCGACGGCCAGGCTGGGCGGGAAATCCTGCTCCAGCTTCTGCGCGAACCAGGTGGAGATGGCGGTGTCATAGGCCGCCGTGCGGGAGAAGGCCGCCGCCGCCAGCTTCTTGCGGGTGGCGAGGGAGGTGCCGCCGGTCTGCTCGATCTCGGCCTGCAGCTCCGCCATCTGGCCCGGGTGGGTCACCACGGCCACATCGGCATGGTTCTTGGCCGCCGCGCGGGTCAGGGCCGGGCCGCCGATATCGATCTCCTCCACCGTCTCCTCATAGGAGGCGCCCTTCGCCACCGTGGCCTCGAAGGGATAGAGGTTGGAGACCAGCAGGTCGATCGGCGCGATCCTGTGCTCCTCCATCTGCGCCACGTGCTTCGCGTCGTCGCGCCGGCCGAGGAGGCCGCCGTGGATCTGCGGCACCAGGGTCTTCACCCGGCCATCCAGGATCTCGGGGAAGCCGGTGTGGTCCGATACCTCGGTGACGGCGATGCCGGAGTCGCGCAGCAGGCGCGCGGTGCCGCCGGTGGAGAGGATCTCCACCCCCTTGCCCGCCAGGAAGCGGGCGAAATCGACCAGACCGGTCTTGTCGTGCACCGAGATCAGGGCGCGGCGGATGGATACCAGGTCGGTCATGCGGCAAACCTTTCGGGCCGGGTGGCGCGTTCCGCGCCGGGATAAACTGTTGCGCCGCCCGGCTCAACCGAGGGCGGCGCAGGTCTGCCCTGACAGGGGTGCCAGAGGCTAGCCCTCGAAGGCGAAAGGCAGGGCGCGGCCGGCGGCGGCGGCGCGGACGCTGCCGTGGTTCTCACCCTCGAACTCCTGCACCGTGATGGCGCCGAAGCGTCCGGCCACGGCATTCAGCCGCGCCGCCATCTCACGGGCATTGTCGGCCATCACGCGGCGGGCGCCGCCAGGGCCGCTGGAGCTGGCTCCGCTGAAGCGGACGCGCCCTTCCAGCTCCCCGAAGGTGATCAGCAGCCGCGGCGGCGGGCCCGGCAGGCTGGGGCGCGCCATGAAGGCCTCGGCCTCGCGCAGCAGCGGCTCGCCGCCACGCCAGATGGAGGGGCTGGCCGCCACCCAGGTGGAGAAGGTCTCCGGCCGGGTGAAGAGCGCGTGCAGCACGAAGAGCCCGCCATAGGAATGGCCGAAGAGCGCCTGCCGCGCCGGGTCGATGCGGAAGGCTTCCTCCACCACCGGCTTCAGTTCGTCCTGGATCACCGCCAGCAGGGCATCGGCGCCACCGTTGCGGCTGCGGGCCCCGGGCGCGGGGGTGGTGTATTCGAAGTCGCGCCGCTCAGGTTCCGAATCATCGAGCGGAAAGTCGATGGCGACGACCACCCCCTGGTGCTCATCGGCCAGCAGGCGGCAGGCGCCGGTCAGCAGCGGGAACATGGCATTGCCGTCCAGGGCGTAAAGCACCGGCCAGCCCTGTTCCGGCACCTCCCCCGGCGGCCAGGAGACCAGCACGCGGTAGCGGCGGCCGTTGCGGGCGGTGAAGTCCCAGACCTCGGCGCGGGCCGGGGCATAGGGGGCGCGGCCGGCGCCTTCCGCCCGCGCCGCACCGGCCAGTGCCAGCGCTGGGAGGCTCCCCAGCAGAACCCGGCGCCGCAGCATCATGCCTCCTCCTTTCCGCTCATTGTTCCGCCGCCATCCAGGCCTGGCCCACACGGTCGGCGCCCGAGGGCAGCGGCGCGCGGGGGTCGGCCATCCAGGCCAGCAGGTCCTTGGCCACCACGCCGCGCACCTTGTCGCGCAGCAGCAGGTGGAAGCCCTCGGCGTAACGCGCCAGGCGCGGCCCGGGCGGCATGCGGCGCAGCGCGGCGCGCGTCACGTCCGGCGGCACCACCGCATCCTTGGCACCTTGCAGGATCAGCACCGGCACGGCGCAGCAGCGCGGCAGCGCCTGGGTGGCGCGGTCCATGGCATCCAGCAGGCCCCAGGCGGCATCGACGCGGGTGACCTTGATCACCAGCGGGTCGCGCCCGTTGCGGCGCAGCGCGTCCAGGTTGTCGCTGGCCGAGATGCCGCCGGCGGCGGCGGGGAAGCCCAGCGCCGGCACGCTATGCGCCAGGGCCCAGAAGATCCCCACCGCCACCGGCCCCACCGCGTCGCGCGACCAGAAGGCAGGGGCGAGCAGCACCAGCCCGTCGACCGGCGGCGGCGCTTCCCCCGTCTCGGCCAGCAGGGCCACGGCGGCACCCATGCTCTCCCCCAGCAGGAAGAGCGGCACATCCGGGTTGCGCGCCTTGAGGTAGGCGGCGGCGGCGGCGGCATCGCGCGCCAGGGTCTCGGTGCCCGGCCAGTAGCCGCGGGAGGGCGCCTGGCCGAAGCCGCGCTGGTCGTAGGTATGCACTTCCACCCCCGCCGCCGTGAGATCGCCGAGGCTGTCGAGCAGGAAATTGCCGCCATGCTCGTTGAAGCCATGCAGGGCCAGCAGCAGGGCACGCGGCGGGCCGCCTTCCGCCGGCCAGAGCCGGTGGGGCAGCAGCGCGCCATCCGGGGCCGGAATCGGCTCGGCCAGCGGGGCGACAGGCACGGGGGCCTCGCCGCGCGGCACCTCGGCACCGGCCTTTGCATCCAGGCCATAGCCCAGCGCGGCATTGCCCAGCGGCACCACCTGCGGCGCGCAACCGGCCAGCGCCAGCGCGGCGGCCAGCAGCCAGGACAGCCCGGAAACCCCTGTGCGGTGCGGCATGGCGGATGAAATAGCGGTTCCGGGGGGCGGCGGTAAATGCGGCACCCGCCACGAAAAGCCTTGCCATTTCATGACAGGGAATTCATGTTCGCGACGATCCGGGCCCCTCTGGCGACCGGGCGGCGCTCCATGCCGAGCCCGTCCTCGTGATGTCGGATCGACTTCTCGCGCAACCGGGCCCGGCGCGCTTCCACCTCTCGGACGAATTGCGTCCGCGTGGCCGGGCCCCTTTCTGGAGGAGCCTTTCGGCATGGAAGCCTCACCCGTCTTTTGGGTCGTGTTCAACGCGGCCGTCCTGGGCCTGCTGCTGCTCGACCTCGGCATTTTCGCCAAGAAGGGCCCCAATGGGGAGCCCGAGCCGGTGCCTGTCCGCACCGCGCTGTTCAAGTCCGCCGCCTATATCGCGCTGGCCGGCGCCTTTTTTGTCTGGCTGCGCATGACCTATGGCGCGACGGAAGAGGAACGGGCGACCAAGAGCCTGGAATTCCTCACCGGCTACGTGATCGAATGGTCGCTCTCGGTCGATAACATCTTCGTCTTCGTGCTGCTCTTCGCCAAGTTCGGCGTGCCGGCGGCCTATCAGCACCGCGTGCTCTTCTGGGGCATCCTGGGCGCGCTGGTGATGCGCGGCGTGATGATCCTGGTCGGCACCGCCCTGCTGCGGGAATTCGACTGGCTGATGGTGGTCTTCGGCCTCTTCCTGGTCTGGTCCGGCTACAAGATGCTGCGCTCCGCCGATGAGGAGGAAGACCCCACCGAAAGCCCTATCCTGGCCTGGATGCGCCGCCACCTGCCGGTGACGGCTGGCTACCGCGGCAATGCCTTCACGGTGCGTGAAGCCGGCAAGCTGATGGTCACGCCGCTGCTGCTGGTGCTGGTGCTGATCGAGCTGACGGACCTCTTCTTCGCGCTGGACAGCATCCCGGCCATCTTCGCCGTCTCGACCGACCCCTTCATCGTCTACACGGCCAATGTCTTCGCCATCCTGGGCCTGCGGGCGATGTATTTCGCCCTCGCCGGCGTCATCCACCGCTTCAAGTACCTGAAGCATGGCCTCTCGATCGTGCTGATGATCGTGGGCGTGAAGATGCTGGCCAACTGGTACGCGGGCGGCAAGGCCATCCCGGTGGAATACGCCCTGATGGTCACGGGCGGCATCATCGCCGGCTCCATCGCGCTCTCGCTCTGGAAGACGCGCGGGCAGCCGGTGGTGGACGAGCATCCGAAGGTGATCGAACAGGGGCAATGACAGCACTGGGGGGAATGAATTCCCCCCAGACCCCCCTTCTTTTGTTTTTGCCTGTTTTCGGGTGGGCCTGCGGCCGCACCCCGGAATGGATACGCCGGAGGTCGATGACCTCCGGCGACTGTGGGGGCCGCCCTGGCGCCCTTGTTTCCGGCGCCGCCAGCGCCGTTCAGCTCCAGCTCGAAGAAGAAAGATGGGGGTCCGGGGGAATTCCTTCCCCCGGCCTTCCTTTTCCCGCCGCCCTTTGCCCCGCGCGCCCGTTCGCCTTATGGTCCGGCCCACCCCTGCCGCATGATCCGGAACCCAGGCCGATGCGTGACGAGAAACTGACCGGCTACACCCCCAAGGCCACCCCCGGCGTGACGCCGGAGGAAACCATCACCGTGCACAGCCGCGTCGTCGGCTGCGACAATGGCGGTGGCGCGCTGGGTCATCCCCTGGTCTATCTGCGCATCGAGGACCGGCAGGTGACCTGCCCCTATTGCTCCCGCACCTATGTGCTGGCCGAGGGCGCCGGGGACGATGGCCATCACTAAGGGGGCCGCTGGCCCGGCGGACCTTCCGGCCGAGGTGGTGCGGCAGGACAAGCCGCACCTCATCCTGGTCGATGGCTCGGGCTATATCTTCCGCGCCTTCCATGCCCTGCCGCCGATGACGCGGCCGGATGGCGTGCCGGTGAATGCCGTCTTCGGCTTCACCAGCATGCTGGGCAATTTCCTGACCAAGCATGCGGGCAGCCATATCGCGGTGGTCTTCGACCGCTCCCGCGTCACCTTCCGCAACCAGATCTACGCCGATTACAAGGCCCACCGCCCCGAGCCGCCGCCGGAGCTGGTGCCGCAGTTCGCGCTGATCCGGGAGGCCACGGCCGCCTTCGGCGTGGCCTGCCTGGAGCTGGAGAATTACGAGGCCGACGACCTGATCGCCGCCTATGCCAAGGCCTTTTCGGCCGAGGGCGGGCAGGTGACGGTGGTCTCCTCCGACAAGGACCTGATGCAGCTCGTCGGGCCCAATGTCCAGTTGCTGGACCCGATCAAGCAGAAGCCGATCCGCGAGCCCGAGGTCTTCGAGAAATTCGGCGTCACGCCCGACAAGGTGGTGGAAGTCCAGGCGCTGGCCGGCGACAGCACGGACAACGTGCCCGGCGTGCCCGGCATCGGACTGAAGACCGCCGCCCAGCTTATCCAGGAATATGGCGACCTGGAGAACCTGCTGAACTGCGCCGGGCAGATCAAGCAGCCCAAGCGCCGCGAGTCGCTGCAGAATTTCGCCGAGCAGGCCCGCATCAGCCGCCAGCTGGTGCTGCTGGACGCCGATGCTCCCCTGCCCCGGCCCATCGACGAGTTGCTGGCCCAGCCACCGGAACCCGGCAAGCTGGCCGTCTTCCTGCGCGACCAGGGTTTTCGCTCCCTGCTGCACCGGATGGGGCTGGAAGGCGATAGCGGCACCCCTGCCACCAGCCAGCCGCGCCACGCGCCGCAGGTCGTTGCCCAGGCTGAGCCGGTCGGCACGCCGCCGGAGGATGCGCCCGCCTTCGGCCCCTATGAGACCGTCACCGACCTCGACAGCCTGAACCGCTGGGTGGAGGAGGCGCGCGCCGCCGGCACCGTGGCGCTGGATACCGAGACGGACAGCCTGGACGCGCTGCACGCGAAGCTGGTCGGCATCTCGCTGGCCATCGCGCCGGGCCGCGCCTGCTATATCCCACTCGGCCACGGCCCCAAGCCGGGCAATGGCGACATGCTGGAAGCGGCGCCCGAGGCGCCCGTGCAGATCCCGCTGCGCGAGGCGCTTTCCGCCCTCCAGCCGCTGCTCGAAGACCCCGGTACCCTGAAGGTGCTGCACAACGCCAAGTACGACCTGGAAGTGCTCGGCCGCCCGCAGGCCGAGGGTGCCAATAGCGGCATCGAGGTCGCGCCGGTGGATGACACCATGCTGATCTCCTACAGCATGGATGCCGGCCGGCACGGGCATGGGATGGACGAGCTGTCGCTGCGCCATCTCGGCCATAGCCCCATCCCCTACGACCAGGTCACCGGCACCGGCCGCAACCGCATCCCCTTCTCCCAGGTGGAGCTGGAGAAGGCGACCGCCTATGCCGCCGAGGATGCCGATGTCACGCTGCGGCTGTGGCAGATGCTGAAGCCCCGGCTGCGCACCGACAAGTCGCTCGCGCTCTACGAGCAGATCGAGCGCCGCATGATCGGCGTGCTGAAGCAGATGGAGATGGAGGGCATCCGCGTCGATGGCGTGGAACTGGCCCGCATCGGCGAGGATTTCTCCCAGCGCATGGTGACGCTGGAGCAGAAGATCTACGAACTCGCCGGCCGTGCCTTCAATGTCGGCTCCCCCAAGCAGCTCGGAGAAATTCTCTTCGACGAGATGAAGCTGCCGGGCGGCAAGCGCGGAAAGGCCGGCGCCTGGGGCACCGATGCCGCGGTGCTGGAGGACCTCTCCGCCCGTGGGCACGAGTTGCCCAAGACGGTGCTGCACTGGCGCCAGCTTTCCAAGCTGAAATCCACCTATGTGGAAGGGCTGGCGGCGCAGCTCGACCCGCGCGACGGCCGCGTCCACACCGACTTCTCCATGGCCATCACCTCGACGGGCCGGCTCTCCTCCACCGAGCCGAACCTGCAGAACATCCCCATCCGCACCGAGGAAGGCGTGCGCATCCGCCGCGCCTTCGTGGCCTCGCCCGGCCATGTGCTGCTGGCCGCCGACTATTCGCAGATCGAGCTGCGCCTGCTGGCTCACCTTGCCGATGTGCCCAGCCTGCGCGACGCCTTCGAGAAGGACGAGGACATCCATAGCCGCACGGCGGCCGATATCTTCAAGCTGGAGCCGGACAAGGTGGACCGCGAGGCCCGGCGCCGCGCCAAGACCATCAACTTCGGCATCATCTACGGCATGTCGGCCTTCGGGCTGGCCGCCCGCCTCGGCATCGGCCCGGGCGAGGCCAAGGGCATCATCGACGCCTACTTCGCCCAATATCCTGGCATCCGCGCCGAGATGGAGCGGTTGAAGGAGGAAGCCCGCATCAACGGCTTCGTCCTCACGCCCTTCGGCCGCAAGCTCTGGATCGACGGCATCACCTCCAAGGACATGTCCCGCCGGGGCAATGCCGAGCGCGCGGCCATCAACGCCCCTTTCCAGGGCGGGGCGGCCGAGATCATCAAGCGCGCCATGGTGCGGATGCCCAAGGCCCTGAAGGATGCCGGACTGGACGCCAAGATGCTGCTGCAGGTGCATGACGAACTGCTGTTCGAGGTGCCGCAGGGGCAGCTCACCGCCACCTCCGCCCTGGTGAAGCAGGTGATGGAAAGCGTGGCGGAACTGCGCGTGCCGCTGCGGGCCGAGATCGGGCACGGGGCGAATTGGGCGGAAGCGCATTGAGGCCGTGACTGGAGGGGCCCTGCCCCTCCAGTCCACCCCGCTGGGGTGACAGTGTCACCCCAGACCCCGCCATCAGTTGGGCTTTCCGCCGGAGGTCTGGACCTCCGGCGACTGAGCCCTCAGCCCGCGTGGCTTTCCAGAAGTCTCTGCCACGCCTGCGGTCAACACGGCGCCTTGGCCTTAAAGTCCCCTCAAACTCGAAGCGGGGTCTGGGGTGGACTTTCCACCCCAGCAGGGGTCCAGGAGGCGGCGCCCCCTGGCCACCGTCGGCCATTTCGCGCCCGCCGCCCTTCATTTCCCTGGTTTCCCGTGTCACCTTGATCGGCGCAGGCGCGCGTTCTGGCGTGCCGATCCGCAAATCAGGGAGCGAATCATGGCTGGCGTCTTCTGGCACGAGGGCAAGTGGTCCACCGAGGAGCCGAAGCTGCTGGGCCCGATGGATCATGCCTTCTGGCTGGGTTCCATTGTGTTCGACGGCGCGCGGGCCATCCGTGGCCTGGTGCCGGACCTGGACCTGCATTGCGCCCGCGCCATCCAGAGCGCGCTGAACATGGGCATGAAGCCGAGCCTGGAAGCCGGTGCCATCGAGGCGCTGTGCCGCGAGGGCGTGGCCAAGATGCCGGCCGATGCCGAGCTTTACATTCGCCCGCAGTTCTTTGTCCGCCGTGGCATCGGCGCCGCCTTCCCGGACCCGGAGAGCACCGAGTTCGTGCTCTCCATCTATGACGCGCCGATGCCGGATGCCTCGCAGGGCTTCTCCGCCTGCCTGGTGCCGGAGCGCCGCCCGGCGCCGGACATGGCGCCCACCAATGCCAAGGCCTCGGCGCTGTATCCGAATTCCTCCCGCGCCGCCGCCTCGGCCCGCGACAAGGGCTTCCAGAACGCCGTGCTCTGTGACTTCGAGGGCAATGTGGCGGAGTTCGCCACCTCCAACCTGATGATGGTGAAGGGCGGCGTGGTGATGACGCCGGTGGCCAACAACACCTTCCTGGCCGGCATCACCCGCACCCGCGTGCTGACCCTGCTGCGCGAGGCCGGCATCGAGGCCCGCGAATGCCAGGTGACGCCGCAGATGCTGCGCGAGGCGGATGAGATCTTCGCCACCGGCAATTTCGGCAAGGTGCAGTTCTGCACCAACTTCGAGGGCCGCAAGCTGCCGATCGGGCCGGTCGGCACCAAGGCGCGGGAACTGTACTTCGCCTGGGCGGAATCCACCTCCCGCCTGCTGCCCAAGGCCGCGTGAAGCGCCCGCGCCAAGCCAAGGCCACCTGAGGCCATGAGACCGCCGCGCGGGCGGGCGCAGCCCGTCGCGCGGCGCCCGCCTCCCCCACCCCGCCTGCCGGCCG